>JAZRET010000293.1:0-6593 GCA_045660945.1 Congzhengia sp. | reverse complement strand
ACTTCATGTTGTCTTCCTAAGACCGCTTGGCCTCCGACTTGAGTTTACCGCCAAGCAAGGATGCTCCGAAACCAAACAAACCACCTACACAATTTTTGATTGCCATCGCGTGAACAATATAGTCTGCGTCCACATAACTATAAACAATATTAAATGAATTCTGGTTGGTTCCCGCAACTGCACAACTATAACATACCGTATAGAAGATGATTAGAATCCAGGTTGCGTTTGTGGTAAATACATTTAGAAAAAAGGCAACGGCGGCAAAACAGAGACCTAGTTTAAACCCTTTTGCATACGAGGTTTTATCGGAATATCTTCCAAGCGGTTTTGATATCAGAATACGCACAAAATTTGCTACAATGTTAACGACCTGCACCAATAAAACAGACATGCCCAAGTCTTTATATTTGAAAACACCCAAAAATCCAACTGTAAAGTATTTGGCGACATCCCAGAGAATTGTCAGAAAGATTACGCTACGAAAGTTTTCGTTGCCAATTGTGTTCTTAAAAATGAGGGATAACGGCAAAACTTTTGCATTTTTACTTTCTTCGTCCTTTTGAATTGTCATAAGCGAAACGAAGTTGCAAATATTTAAAACGAAAATCGAAATGGCAAGAAATAGAAATCCGCCACTTAAATTACCAAGGCTTTCGTATCTGTCAACAATATAACCTACAATCAGCGTAAAAATCATACCGGTAAACAAAGAAATCATTTCCTTCTTTGCCGAAAAAGTTGCACGTTTCGTTGCAGAAACGTACGTGTTTCCCCACTTAAACAGCAGATTTAAAACAAAGTACTTGCAAAAATATGCAATTAAAATGCTCAGTACCATGATAATAATTTTTGCGTCTTTTTCAAAAGGCAAAAACGGGATGAGATACATAAACATAAAGAAAACAACGCTCATTGTGTCAAAAATCAGCACCATTTTCTTTGCGCTTACTCGCTTTCTGATCGCCAAAATTGAAAATAGTTGAATCATAAAAGAGAGCGAGACAAAAGATGAGATGATACCGGTTAAAGCATCACTTACACCAATTCCCGTCAGAAGTCGCGCTAAAAAAGCGTCTGTTACAAGCAAAGAAATTAAGTATTCAAATGTACATTGCGCCGCATAGGCTTTTCTCGAACGTCGATACGCTAAAGTTTCAAATTTTTCCATTAGAATCCCCTTCTGTTTTGGCTTTGAAAAGATTATATAACAGAAAGGGTTCTCCGTCAATTTTCAGACTACGAAATTTTTTCGTAAATTAACTTTTACAGATGTTCTGCCCAGTAAACCGCATTTTTTACCCATTCTGCGATATGAGGGTTGTTAAACTTCTCTTCGTCACGCATTGTGACTTCAGTTGCAAGCGCAATTCCGTGCGGTGCGTCGGGGTAAATATGCATTTCAAATAAGATGTTGTGTTTTTTTAACGCAGCGCCAAGCGTGAGTGAGTTTCGAACGTCAACCAGTTCGTCATTTGACGTGTGCATGATAAACGCAGGAGGGGTGTTTTTTGAAACATTTTCTTCTAAACTGCACGCTTTTCTCTTCTCTCTCGGTGCGTCTTCGTCAAGCAGGAGACTATCAAAACTCGGTTTGTGAAATTTGTATTTAGAAGATACTACGGGATAAATGAGCATCATACCCTTGGGCTTGTTATAGCCAAAAGGCATATCTATTTCATCATAAATCTCTTTTTTGTCCCACATAGTACCGAGTGAGCCTGCCAAATGTCCGCCTGCAGAAAAACCGACTACGAACACATTTTCTGTGTCGATGCCGTACTCTTCTTTGTTATCTTTTATGTATTTCATCGCCTTTGAGGCTTGAATTAAGTGCGAAGGAAATGGTTTTTCAAACACCGTATAATTTAAAACAAACGCCACAAAGTCATACGCTAAAAACGCCTCTGCAACAGGGCCGCCTTCGCGGTCTGCAGCAACACGTCTGTATCCGCCGCCGGGGATGATTAAAATTGCTTTTCTCGGCGCTGTTTTTTTGCCGTCTGAAAATACTTCAAGATACGCGTTTTTATCTGTTTCATCAAAGTAAATTTTTCTCGTCTGCATTGCAAAATCTCCCATTATTTTCTATATATTTAGTTTATCAAAAACCGCGATGAATTGCAAGGGTAAAACGCAAAGTAATGAAAAAGAAATATATAAAAAAAAAGAAAGACAATTCTAAAAGAACTGTCTTTCTTTTTGGTCTGAGTGGGGAGACTTGAACTCCCGGCCTCTTGAACCCCATTCAAGCACGCTACCATCTGCGCTACACCCAGGCAACGAAATAGATTATAGCAGATTTCTTTTTGTTTGTCAAGCCTTTTTTCTTAAAATTATGGCATCAAGTCAAAGATTAAAAATCACTCTTCGGACATCACTTTTTTCGCCCATGTTCTCATGCCGCACTTGGGACATTTTAAGCGTCTTGTTGTATTTATATGCGTAGCACAAAGCACTTCTTTATAGGTAGGAACGAATTTGTGCTTGCAGTTTTTGCACTCGTAGTACCCTGCATCTTTTTCCATTTTCAAAGCATAAAACACGCCGAAAAACAAAAGCACAAACGATACGCCCATTGTAATTGCGCCAAAGATCGTCTCGTTTTTTTCAAATGCGTATGCCGAAACAGAAACAAGCGCCAAATAAAACAGAAGCGAAATAATGGCTAAAACAAAAGAAGCGCGTAGCAATCTTTTATTTTGTTTTGTAAGCTTTTCTTTTAAGGTTTTTATCTCGTTTTCAAACTGTTCCATATAGATTCTCCTTATCCATTATTATCTACATTCTATCATACTTCTCTATAAAAGTAAATGGAACTTTTTAGATAAAAAAAAACGGTGCCCCAAATTTTGGAGCACCGAATGAAACTCAAATTACGCAAGTTCAGCGAAGTATTTGATTGTTCTAACCATCTGGCTTGTGTAGGAGTTTTCGTTGTCGTACCAGGAAACAACCTGTACTTCATATAAATCGTCAGACACTTTAGATACCATTGTCTGTGTTGCGTCGAATAAAGAACCGTATGTGATACCGATTACGTCGGAAGATACGATCTGGTCTTCATTGTAGCCAAAAGAAGCAGAAGCTGCTGCTTTCATAGCTGCGTTGATACCTTCAACTGTAACGTCTGTACCTTTAACAACTGCTGTTAAGATTGTTGTGGAACCTGTCGGTACCGGAACACGCTGTGCAGAACCGATGAGTTTGCCGTTTAATTCCGGAATAACTAAACCGATTGCTTTTGCAGCACCTGTGGAGTTCGGAACGATGTTTACAGCGCCTGCTCTTGCTCTTCTTAAGTCACCTTTTCTGTGGGGACCGTCTAAGATCATCTGGTCGCCTGTGTATGCATGGATTGTGGACATGATACCGGACTGGATGGGAGCATAGTCGTTTAATGCTTTTGCCATCGGAGCCAAGCAGTTTGTTGTACAAGAAGCAGCGGAGATGATTGTGTCATCTTTTGTTAATGTGTCTTCGTTTACGCTGAATACAACTGTTTTAAGGTCGTTACCTGCCGGAGCAGAAATAACAACTTTCTTAGCACCTGCATCGATGTGTGCCTGAGATTTTTCTTTAGACCAATAGAAACCTGTGCACTCTAAAACTACGTCTACGCCGATTTCGCCCCACGGAAGATCTGCTGCCTTGGGTTCAGAGTAGATGATGATTTTTTTGCCGTCAACTACGATGTAGTTTTCGCCAGCTTCAACTGTGTGACCGTCATATCTGCCCTGAGAAGAGTCATACTTTAAAAGGTGTGCGAGCATTTTAGGATCTGTAAGATCGTTGATTGCTACAACCTCATAACCTTCTGCACCGAACATCTGTCTGAAAGCCAGACGGCCGATACGACCGAAACCGTTAATTGCTACTTTTACTGCCATTTTTTGTTTCCTCCTATAAATTTGTTATATATTTATCAATATATTTACCATTATATATATTACACTAAAATAACTCATTTTGCAAGTATTATTTGAAAAAATTTAAAAGTTTATGAAAGAAACGTAAAAATTATGCTTCAGGCTCGTAATTTTTAAGAACTTTGACAGATTTTATCACCGGCTGTTCTACCAAAAGTTCTCCATTTACCGGCATTTCTGCAATTTGGTCTACCACTTCCATACCGGACACTACTCTGCCAAATGCAGCATATTCACCATCTAAATATTTTGCATCGCTGTGCATGATAAAGAACTGACCGCTTGCAGAGTCTTTTACCATGGTTCTTGCCATAGAGATAACGCCTCTTGTGTGAGAAAGGTTATTTTCAAAGCCGTTAGATAAAAATTCACCTTTAACCGTTCTTCCGCATCCGCCGATGCCGTCACCGTTGGGAGAGCCGCCCTGAATCATAAAGCCTTTGACCGCACGGTGAAACGTCAAGCCGTTATAGTATTTGTCGTCTACGAGTTCTAAAAAGAATGCTGCTGTTTTCGGTGCGTATTCGGGGAGTAATTCTACCACAATTTCGCCTAAATCTTTCACTTTGATTTCAACATACGTGTTTTCCATTTTTTCTTCTCCTTGTTCTGTTATAAACTCATTTTTGTTTTCTTCTTTTGCGCATCCGCATCCGCCAAGCACAAAGAGCGCGCAAAGCAAGAGGGATAACACACTTAAAATTTTTCTTTTCATTTTTCTACCACCTTTATATAAAATCTTCTATTTTCCATTCATCGAGCCAATAAAGTTTCGGCACGCCGTCTTCCCATTTAATCGGGAGCCATACATAGTCTGCGATGGATGTGTTTTTCTTTGTATACTTAAATAAGTCAAAGTCTTTATAGGTCTGGTCAGCATCGGGGTCAAAAAGCGCCGCATACACGTCATGACCACTTGGAAGGCCCTCCGGCATATCCACAAGCCAACGGTCTGCCATGGCGATGTATAAATCCTCTGCATAAGGATATTTAAACACGCAGGAAATCTGACTGTCAAAAGACGTTTTCTTTTCATCTCCTACATGGGGGTCGCCGAGTTCTTCCCATTCGCCGTGAAAATCAGAAAAGCGCGCCACTTCCGATGGATTTGGGAATTTTGCCGATGTGCCGGACGTGTAGACAAAGTTTATTTCGTCTCTTTTAAACACAGCTGGCGCTTCTCTTACATACGGAGGGCATTTTCTCGGAAAGTGCACCGAGTATTTTCCCGTTACATCTAGATAATCGTCGGTCAAATCGGCTACAATCATGTCAGAATGCACGCGTTCAAAGACGATATACGCTTTTCCGTCATCATCCTTTACCAAATCAAAATCACCCGATTTCATACCTAAGGGTTGAAGTCTTTCGTTTACAATACAGAACGGGCCTTTTATCGTTTCAGACGTTGCAATCACCATATACTGATTCGCACCACCATCTTCCATCACTTTCATCCATAGAACAAACTGCTTTGTTTTGTCGTTATACAAAATGTGCGGTCTGTCCATCTTGCTTTTGGGATGGAGTGGACTTTCTTCGTTTTCAAGGTCGGGCAAACAAATGACGCCTTCATCGGTCCAGTTATATAAATCTTTTGAAGAATAAAGTCTGACGCCGTAGTGCCACACTTCATATTCACTCGTTACATTTTCTTTGTTTTCACCGTACCAGTAAAACGTATCATCTACAAAAATCATGTAGCCTGCGTGCGCCTGAATACGGTTTCCGTTTGTGTCAAGCCATACTTTTCCGGGCTTAATTGAGGTTCGCTTTGACATTTCTTTCACTCCTGTGGTTTTTCTAAAGATATAAACGCGTGAGGAAAACGCATTTTTATTTTTTCTACATCGGGCTCATCGCGAAATATCCCAAAGCACGTTGCACCGCTTCCGCTCATCATTGCATGAATCGCTCCATTTGCCTTTAGCGCACTGATGATAGAGAAAATTTCAAGGCATTTTTCTCCCGTCACGGGTTCAAAGACGTTTACCATATATTTCGTTGCCAAATCAATCTTACCGTTTGCGAGCGTTTCTAAGAGCGCACGGTTATTAACCTGACCGTAATCTGCTTTTCCGTCGATTTCTTCATAGAGTTCTTTGGTAGAAACCGATACGCCGGGATTTACAACTAAAATGTAGAAATCTTCCGGAAGTCCGACCGCCGGAAGCAGTATTTCTCCGATTCCGGTACAGAGTGCAGGTTTTCCGAAGATGCAAAACGGCACATCTGCGCCGATTTTAGCGCCCAAATCCATCATATCATAAACGGAAAGGTTTAAATCGCAAAGTTCGTTTACTCCGCGGATAACCGCTGCCGCATCCGTACTTCCGCCTGCCATACCGCCGGCGAGTGGGATTCGCTTTTTTATCGAAATATCAAAGCCTGAGGAAAGGGAAAATGTGTCTTTCATTAAAGCGCAAGCCGTGTATGCGATATTTCTTTCATCATTCGGGAGTTCTGCGCAATCCGTTACAAGTTTGATTTCGCCTGAATCGTTTTTCTCAATTTCCACTTCATCACAAAGAGAAACCGACTGCATAAAGGATGCAATTTCGTGATACCCGTCTTCCCTTTTTCCTAAAATATCCAAAGACAAATTAATTTTTGCGTATGCGTTTAATTTCATTTTTATCACGCCTTTTAGTCAACAAATTCAAA
>JAZRET010000292.1:0-11577 GCA_045660945.1 Congzhengia sp. | reverse complement strand
TGATTTGCGCGTCTGCTTCAAGTCCCTGCAACCAAGTAAGACCGCCGAGCGCTGTTATAAATGCGTTTGCCGCCGCTGTGCATGACGAGCTGTCCCATTCGCCGGTATATATCGCTTGCGCTATTTGTGAAAGCGATATGTTATCGTCTTCCCCTGTGCATTTATAGGTATAATCCGAAACGCCCGAAAGCGCCGCTACTGCGTTCTGTAATGCAGTTATTTCATCCGATACCGACATAATGTCCGTGCCGTCAATGGATTTGTAAGAGAACACAACGACCTGCGTTCCGGCTATAAGCGCAGTCGGGAACGTCAATGTACTGCCGCTTTGCGTGTAATTGATATGCAAAATACCGTTTACGAATACTTCGATAAAACAGGTTTCCGCGTCATACTGCGGAATATTGAATGTAATCGTAGAGGACGCGCTTGAAAGCGTCGTGGTCCATTCATAACGCTTGAAAAGGGTAACGCTTGACAAAGTGTTTTTGACGTTCTCAAACAACGAATAAAAGGTATTATCGAGCGTTGTAAAGAACGAATTATCGCCGCTTGTCGAATACACCCAACCGCACACGTCGGCATCGGATCGCGTGTCGCGGCATACCACGTTCTGCGCATTTGCCGATACTGCAATTTCAGCAAGGCATATTTCATATATAGTATCGTTCCGCGTCAATTCCGGAGCTTCGGGCGAAACAGCCGCCGTGCCGGTAAGATATTGAATCGTGATTGACCGCACCGTGATTGTATCGTCAAACCGTAGAACGACCCTATCAATTCGTGAGCCGCCTGTTGGCGGTGTCACGGCAGGCAACGAATAATCGCTGTCGTTTTTGTAGTAATGACCGTTTATCCACGCACGCCCCGCCGCAACGGTAAGATTCAACCCGTTTGCGGTCACTTTTAAATCGTCGTTGGCGCTTCTAAAAACGCCCGTTGAAATGACCGCGCCTAAATTATCGCTGAAATCGTTCGCGTTGTACTGCCGGTCATATACACCCGCATTCAGCCGCGCATTGAAAAATCCGCTTTTCTGTGCCATTTTTAACGCTCCTTTTAACTGCCGAAAACGACATCAACGGTATAGCCGCTTTCGTCTTGTACTTCTGTTGTTTCAATTATTCGTGCTGTGTTGTATTTGCCGAGCTTGTTGTCCTGCACCGTGACAATATCACCGAGAAAATAATCTTCGTTGATTTTCCATGCGCCGAACGTAGCGTTTATACTGCCGGAAAATGCTTCTTGAATCGGATGCTTGTCAAGTTCAGCCATGCCCTGCTGATTTAACATTCCCGCGTATTCATCGTCGGTGTATTCTTCCTGCGTGCCGCCGTCATCGTATGTACGATTGACTGACCGCGCGTCAACGAATAATTCACGGCGCTCTAACCCGTCAGAATCGTCTGTAATGAACGAATAGAAGCGCTCAATACCCTCGCCTGCCCCGCCGATTAAAGCGGTATTACGGGCATTTGCGACGTTTATATCGTATGTGCTTGAATTGAGATTGTCATAATCAACGGAGAAAATAACGGGATCATTGCCGTCGGTATTGCTTTCCGAGCGGTCAACGCCGCAATAAACCGAGTAAAGCAATTTTTTGTTGCTGTCGTTATAGATTACACGCGCGGCCATCCCGTATTCTGCTAACACGCCGTCGGTGTATGTCATCAAGTTATCGTATGATACTTGTTTCTGCGCCGCATTGCCGGATTTGTCCCGTATTATGTACGGGTAATTGTTAAGCGCGGCAAGACCGAAAATCGGGATATTGCGCCGCGTGTCAAATAAGCAGTTTATCGCGTTGTCCTGCACGACCTGCCGGACCGCAATTTCAACGTTTCCGCGTAAGATTGTAGCCGTGTTGACCGTGCCGATTAAATGGTAAATCAAACGCCGGTCAAGGATACATTTTGCAAACCTGCCCGTAGCCGTGATGATATAACCGTCATGCACGTTGAATCCTACGTTTATATCTTCAATAACGCCCACTTCCTGCGAATCCGGACGAAGCACATAATAACCGAGCCGCAATAGCTCAATGTTTTGCGGCGTTGCCTGCGCGTAAATTTCAAAATCGCCCACGCCAAAATACACGGAATGCCAAATAATAGATTTCGCCGTGTCAATAATGCCGATTGTAACCCTGTCAGCGTCTTTGATTTCAACGTATGGTATCATGTGTATTCCCCTTGTTCATCAAATATAGCGCTGTTTGTAAATGAGCGTAAACACCATGTTATCCGTGCTTTCGTCATCGCTGTTGATAGAAAATTCATTTTCACCGGCGGCAAGTTGTAGCCATGTACTGCGCGGCTTTACTTTGTCAAGTAAATTCGTTGTGCCGTTGAGTATAACGGATTTTTCCCCTGCTTTGGTATTTATGACAAGGGTATCACCCGCCGACATGACGAGCGATTTATCGCCATACCCCACGCCGAAAAAGTTTCCGTTTTGGTCGTAAATAATCGGATTTGTTACGGTGTCGTATGCAACGATTTCAATTTCCATACCAACGGATACATCGCCGTTATTGTCAAACATCCGCGTCCTGCTTGTGTCGTATTCTCCGAACGGGATTCCGTCTGCGGGGAAATAAAGCATATCAAACGGGTTATCGGTGAAATAAAATAAATCTTTGTATTGACTTATTTCGGTCAAAACATCGAGCAAATCTTCCCAAAACGGCTGACCGCAATGTATGGATATTTGCATTGTGACTTCGTTATTGAAGCGCGGCATTGTGACCATTTCCACAACACCGGCGATTGTCAACGTGCGCTCATTCTGCGTCCATTGTAACGTGCAGGACTGTTTGAGCTTTACAATGTTCAAAACCGCCCGCTTCGCCGTTTCAACGTTCACATTCGGTTTAATGCGCAAATCTAAAACAATACCGCGCGGCTGTGCCTGTATATTGTTTATTTGATCGCCGTCAATGCCGCCTATAATGACCGCTGAAATCTCCGTGTTTGCGTCGGTTATTCCGTCCGCATTTACAAGCCAAAATAAATCGTTATGAAAGAGGTCGAGCGTGCCGCCCCATTTCGATATATAAATAAGCTCCATTACGTTACCCCCGTCATTACCAACCGAACAGCCGCCGCTGCTTCTTGTTTCGATTTATATATTTCGTAACGGGAATGCGTTTGTGAATAGTTGTTCGTTTGATTCACTATAACAGGCGCAAAACCGGCTGACGCATTGGGCTTAAATTCCGCATTGTATGGGTCAAACACGGGGACAATCCCTTCTTCCGCCAATGCTTTTTGCGCTTCTCTTATTGCGTTAATTGCATCTTCCGGACTTTTCGTAAAACGGTCAATTCCTTGTTCCGCAATCTTTTTTTCTATTGCGCTTTGATACTGTGCCTGCTTGTCCTTTTGTGAATATGGAACGATATAGTCATCGGGATTAACATAAGGGTCAATAAGTCTTTCTTGTACCGGATTATCACCGCCACCGCTAAATATAGAATCCCATATTGATTTAATGCCATTCCAAAGACTTTCGGCAAGAGATTTAAACGCATTCAAAATACCGGATACAATGCTTTCAACCAAGTTCCAACACCATTTTGCTATCTCTACGGGGTCGGATAATCCCTCAAACAATTTACCAAGAAGCGTTATACCTGCATTAACAATACTCCCCGCTAAGTTTATTAAACCATCAGCAAGCGCGGTTACAAGTTCCGGCAATTTTGACGGTATCAAATTAACGATTGTCGGTATAGCTTTAAAAATATTTCCAAGCAGGTCAACAGCACCGTTTATGATTTTATCCCAATTATCTTTATTCGAAAGAAAATCTACTATATTTGTTATTATCGTCGGCAATTCTGCAAGGAGATTATCAATTATCGTCGGTATTGAATCCACAATAGCTGATAAAAACTTTATAGCCGCAGCCAATAATTCCGGTATCGCTTCGGTAAGCGCATTAACAAGCAACGGCAATACTTCCATAATAGCGTCAACGATTGTCGGCAACATTTTCGACAATGCGTTTATTATTTGAACTATTATTGATACCAATGCTTTTTGCATGGTCGGCAACATTTCGATTAACGCCGTTATAAGCATAGGTATAACTTCCATTATTGCTTCAACTATATCCGGCAATATTTTCACTATGCCGTCAGTAAGCGCTGTTATTCCTTTCACCAATTCCGGCAACATTTCTTGAATCAACGGCGGGATTTGCGGAAGCAGTTCTTGAACGAGCTTTACTATGCCATTCATCACCGTTGCCACTTTCGGCAAGATGTTTCCAATCATAGTGGTAACGCTATCGACGAAATTTTCAATCAAGAGCGAAAGGTTGGCGTTTTCGTCCGCTAAACCTGTGACAAGGTTTTGCCATGACGATTTCATCATAGATACCGACCCTTGAATAGTTCCTGCGGCTTCCTTTGCCGTCGTGCCGGTAATGCCCATGCGTTTTTGCGTTTCGTTAATCGCTAAAATGAGTTTATCAAACGGAACATCTTTGACGGTATCCGCTGTAACTTCCATTGCGTCGCCGAGAACGCCCGAATCGTTGATAAGACGCGCCATTTCCGCCTGCGTACCGCCGTATCCGAGTTTCAAGTTGTCAAGCATGGTATAGTTCTGCTTTGCAAAACCTTGATACGTGTACATCACGCTTGACATATCCGTGCCGAACGTGTTTACGTTGTCCGACATATCCCGAATAGCAATATCGGCAATTTCCGCGGCTTTCTGCGTGTCACCGCCTAAACCGGCAATAAGAGAAGCGGAAAACGACGTAACGGTTTCCATGTATTCGTTAGCCGACATTCCCGCCGTTTTATATGCGTTTGCCGCATTTTCAGCAACGGTCTTTTCTGCGGCGGCTAATTTGTCATAGTCATTTTTGACTTCATCCGTAGTTTTTCCAACGGTTTTTGCGTATTCTTCTAAACTTTGCCCCGACGTGCCGAAAAGTTTTGATACACCGCCTACAAGCTGTTCATATTCGCCGTAATTGCCGATTGCACTTTTGGTAAGTTTAACAACAGCCGCACCCGCCGCCGCGAATGCAGTTCCTATTGTTGCCGCCGCCGCTGTTGCGACTTTGCCAAGCGATGCAAGTTTATTGCCTGCGGTATCGCTTTCTTTACCAAGATTTTTGAGCGCGTTTTGATTGTTTTTTAACTCTTTTTCAGCACTTTTTAACGCCGCTTCTTCGTTTTTTATTTGCGTGCGTAAATATATAGCTTGGTCGCTTGTTTCATCAAACGCTTTACCGTTTTTATCAACGGATTTTTTGAGTGTTTCGTATTGGTCTTTTAACGCTTTGACTTTTTCACGCTGAACGGCGGTAATTTGATTAAGGGATTTAATTTTGGCGTTTAATCCGGTTTCGGATTTAGACCAATTATCCAATCCTGCCGCCGCCGCCTTAAATTCGCTTTGGCTTTCGCGGATAAGGTTATTTGCAGTTTTTAATCCTGCTTTTAAGTCAGTAACATCTATTGTAAAACTTGCGCCGAGCCGTTCCTCTGCCATAATCTCACCCCTTTACCACCAACCGCCCGTAGCGGTCTTGTCATTCACGCGGATTCTCTTTTCTTTCGTGTTGGAATTTACTTTGCGCGGCGTTTCATCGTTTGCAAGTTCAAGGTAATAATTGAGAAGCATAATAACTTCATCCGTTTCCTGCTCAAAGATTGCAAACGGAGAACAGCCGAAAGTTGCGGCTAATGTCATCGTCGTGCGCATAAATTCTACAAAAACGCTTGTCGGGACGGTGTTTGTAGCGCCGTCCCTTATGCGTTTTTTGATTTAACACCTATTGATTCCGACTTGCGCAAAAGCTGTGAAAAAGTGTTCACGACGTCATCGCCGTCTGCTTTTTCAAGGTCAGCGTCGGTCAAGTCGGGGAAGATTTTTTTGATGAACGCATTTATGAGCTTAAACTGTTCAGCCGCCGATTTTTCCGAAAGCCCCTCTTGCAGTTCAAGCGCCTGCATAAACACGCCCCAACGGACGCGATCAGTTTTGTATGTTTTCAAAATTTCATCGTCATTGCCGTAAATGTTAAGCTCAAACTGTGCCATAATTATTCTTCCTCTTTTTCTTCTTCGATTTTGTATTTTTGCGCCTGCTTAATAATTTGATTTGAATAAACAGCCGCCGCCGCAGTAAGGATACCCTGTGTTATTGCCGTCCACAACGCTGTAAAAACGCTTTGAGCGCCTGTTATGGGCTCTGCCGCCATAAGATATATGAACGCAAGCAAAACGCCGCTAACGCCCAAAATAAACGGTATAAGAGCGTCCTTGATTTTGCTCTTTTTAATCGCCACGCCCACAAAATAGAGAACAGGGATTAAAATGAGCAGTTCCGGCTTAATGTAATCTTGATAATTCATGATGATTAACACTCCTTATCCTGCCGTCGATACAACAGTAGTATCACCGGCTACGGTGTAAGTGTTGCCGGAAGTAAAGCTTGTGTTGTTCACTTTGACCGTGCCGCCGGAGCAGGTGATTGTGAGAACGTCACCCGCGTATATGGTAGCGTTATTTGCAAGCTCTACGCCGCCACGGGTTACGCTAAGAGTTGTACTTGCTCCCTGCGTTTTCGTGAGCGTGTAGGACGGAAGAACGGTATCCGGTGTAGTGACCTGCGCGAAAAACTGCGCCGCAGTTCCCACGTTATCGCTCTTGCGAATGAACATAGCTTTTGCCGCGCCTGCTACGCCTGTTCCCTTGCCGTTTGTAAATTCGTGCGTGGTATAGATGCCGGTGAACACAAGCGAAAGATTGTTCGCGTCGGTGCTGTCATTTTCGGTCTGCGATGTTTCTTCGGGGATATTGAACGTGCCTTTGTATCTCCATACATAACGTTCATCTTCGCCCTCGCCAACTTCACCGAGAATATAACCGACGGCAAAATATTTCTGCACGCGCTCACTTTCAATGAAGCGTTTTGTCGTGCTATCATAAGTTCTGCCGGTAAGTTCTGCATACGTTTCATCATCGGGAATTGCAACGGTGAACGTAACGGTATCCGGTCCTTCGGTGTCAATAATGATAGCCGCTTTATTATCGTAATAATGCGCTTCACTCGACGTTTCGACTGATTTTGAAATTTCAGCAACCGGCGCAAGCGTTTTGACCGTGCCGGTAGTGTAGGCGGATTCGGTGTCGGCTGTTACTTCTGCGAACACAAGATTTTTCACGCCGCGAAATTCGATAGCCATAATGTTTTACTCCTTTAATTAAGATTTTCGGGATAGATGAAATCCATAGCCCAACCGGTGTGCGTTTGCACATCGCTTATAATGTCAATGCCTGCATTGCGGGGAATGAAGCCCGCGTCTTTTAATGCTGATGATATTTGCGGCGGAATGGTCTGCACTTCGGCGGGGTCATTTGAATAGAACATCACCGATACATACCATTCGGCTCTATGCGCGTCATCATCATAAAAAGCGTTGTACTGCGAATAGTGAATAAAGAACGTGACGAATTTATCGGGGTATTCAACATCGGGATTTATCGTTCCTTGCAAAAATACGTTATCGGGACAAAATGTATTGAGTATCTGTATTAAAATATCTTTCATTCCAAACCTCGCAAAATTTCGTCAAACGCCTGTTTCTGCGCTTTCTTGATTTTTGTTCGCGCTCTCGTTTTTGCCTTTACTATAAATCCCCGTTTTTTGACTTTACCGTGTTTCTTCCTGTGCGGCGTACCATAATTGAGAAAAACGACTTTGTATCCGTCTGATAGATTATGTGGATCGTATGTTCCCTTTCTGTACCCAACACGCGCGGAAAAACGATTAAAACTGTTTTCGACCTGTGGCGGCGGCATTGCGTTTATAAGTCTTTGCTCAACGCCGGATTCACGCATTTGCGTTTTTAGATCGTCCTGCATTATCTCCGCCGAATCCTGCATACACTTATTAACCGTAGCGTCGATTGATCCGCCTGCTTTCTCGATTGCCTTTATATATTCGTCGAAGCCGTCAAGCTTCATTGTGATTGCCATTCAAGCACCGCCTTTTATGCGCTGTACTTTGAATCTTAAATACTGATTACGACGATTTATGTTTTCCGGCTCATTGAGTATTTGGTATTGTGCGCCGGTGTCTGCAAGCGCGATTATGCAATCGCTTGTTATATCCGGTCTGTACCAAGTTTCAACGATGGCCGTATCCGATATGGAAAAAAGTCCGTCAACGACCTTTTCCGTTCCGCCGTAAGTCTTGAATGTACCGAATATCTTTATACCGTCCGCAAGCGCGGGGAGCGCTTTTGTTCGCACTCCCGCAACGCTTGTGTAAGTCGGTTTCAAGACAACGAGCGGAGTTGTAAAGGGCAGCGTCGGCTTGAAAGTTGCCATTTAACCCGCGATAGGAGTAACAGCAGTGAGCGTTACCGTGCCGGTAGAAAGCGCCGCTTTGTAAAGCGTAATGCCGTCTTTCTGCACATCGTCGTTATCAAGGTAAGAAGAATTGAAAGTAGCCGCCGCGCCTGCAACGGTGATACCTTCAAAGGCGTAATCCGCCACAAAGTAAATTGTTCCGGCGGTCACGCCCGAAGCGAAATCAAGGGATTTGACGGGCTGATTTGCAATTTTAGTTCCAATATCGCCCGTGCCGGTTGCGCTGAAATCGCCCTCAACGTCACTTGCCGCAAGTATTCCGTAAGAAGTCCCGCCGATACCAAGTATCACGCCAACAAGCGACAAAAAGTCGATTTTCTGTACGGGCACGATTCTGTCTTTGTTTATCATTGTGATATTCTCCTTTGTTTATTTTTTGTAAGATAATTGCGAAGCGCGTTGCAGGAAATACTGCGATAATTTCCCCTCGCCGCTTCCGTAATTCCAAAGGTCAGCAACGCCACGCGCAACAATTCCGCTTGTAATGTTCGTTTCCGCAACACCGGCGGCAATTAAAAACGACGTGACTTCATCAATATAGACCTGTAACGTAGCGTCTTGATAATCGCCGGTAATGCCGAGCGCGTTTTTTACATCAGTAAGTATTCCGCTGTTAGCCATTGCTCAATTCTCCTTTGTTTATGCTGTTGCGTCTGTTCCAACAGCCCAAGCGCCGTCAACCACTTTCAGCACTTTGCCGTTTTCCGTTGCGGTAACAGCGGGAAGTTCCTTTGCGTTTGCCGCTGTAACAACAGTTGCCGCCTGTGTCGCTATTGCGTTTATCATGTCGGGAATAAGCGTGATGTTGGTAACATCATCAGCATCGCCGCCAAGCGCAACATAAAGATTCTTCAACGCTACAATGGTAGTATCCATGATTGCGTCCCCCTTTTACGAGCTCTTTTTCTTGATAAGCCAATAGCCCTGCGGATTCAGCACTTTGCCGTCAACGATAACGAGCGCCTTATCGACCCATTCGTTCGTTTCTTCGTCAAAGTATCTGCGCATTGCGAAGCCAAAGTTTTCGTTGATTGCGTATTCTTCGGGCTGCCAAAAGATGCCGATAACATCGTTTGCGTTTGCGGTATCAAAGTCGGGAAGAATATCCGGCTCAACGAGCGCGATTTCACGACCAAAGAAGCGTCCGTTAGGATTCCTTGCGTCGCCGTCATTGACTTCAAGCCCCGTTGCCTGTCTAAATACAGGATTGTTGTTCGCGTCTGCCATAGTTTCAAGGTAGGTTTCAACGGTAGAAAGCGGGAAGATGAATTCGCCTGCGCGGTAGCCGAGCGGCAATTTCGCAAAGAATTTCTTTCTCCATGCAGTCCAATCGTTGAAGTCGGCGGCGGTCATTTCAACCACATTGCCGGTAGCGGCAACGCGGGGATCGTGAAGAATACCGAGCGGCATTCCGTTGCCCGTACCTTTAACGATAGCTTCGTCCATTGCCTGCAAGTAAGCAATAGCGATGACTTCTGCAAGTTTCGCTTCAAATGCGCCGAGAGTGACGATAGACGCAACGAAAGACTGCGCTATGCGGATTTCGGCGGTATGATACGAGAACATAACCTTTGCGAGCTTGTCAGTTTTCTGACGCGGCGATACGGTGCTTTCGTTTATCCATTTGAAAGTTGCCTGCAATGCGCCGATAGGAAATTCAACGCCGCCTTTAACGGAAAGCTTCGTGACCTTGTTATAAAGGTTGCCGTAGCGTTTACGAACGGTGTTGATGACCTCGTTCATCACGGTAAAGGGAATTGCCGCGCCGGTTTCGTTTGTGCTTATTGCGTCGCCTGCTCTGTATTCAGCAGGGATAGGAGTTCCGTTCTGCACATAAGCCATAAACGCCTGTCTGTATTCCATAGACGAAAGCGGATCAACGTTATCGCGCTGTTCGCCGGTGTTGGTATGGAATGCGCCTTTGATATTGCCGTTTACAAGCTGTGCATTTTTGGGCGGCATTTCTCTTGTTTCGCCCTGCACGGCGGCGGCTCTTTCTTCTTCTTCGATTGCGGCGATTTCTTCTGCAACGTCGGTAATATCGGCGTTCAGTTCTTCAATCTGCTCGTTAATGGAACGGACTTCGTTCACATCGTTAGAAGCGATTGCCTTGTTTTTGAGAGCGTCACGTTTTTCAAGCATTCTTGCATGACGCTTTTTAAGCACGTCTTTTCTCATTTGTTTTACTCCTTTGTTAAAATCTTTGTTTTTTCTTTGAGCAGTTCAAGCTCATTGTTACCGCTGTCCAGCGGGGTCGCATTCTGCTGTCTTGCATTCTCCAACGCTGACCGAGCGTTCTCCAACGCTTCCTTGCTTCGTGCATATATTTCAGTTGATTCATAAGCGGGGAACGTGACCGCGCTTACTTCCACTACTGAGCCAATTTTTTTAATCCGCCTTGTCGGATGTTCGGTTTCAAGGTTGTCCCATTCGTCTTTATCGACGGAAAACATAAACGACATTCCCGTTATATCGCCGCGCTGTACTGCGGAATATAACGCCCGCGCTTCCGCGTTGTTTTCGGTGTCAAGTTTCACCCAATCAATGTTCAATCCCTGCGCGTCCACGGAAAGTTGCATCGTGCTGTTGCCATTGTTCCGGCGCGAACGTGCAAGCGGTATTTTTGAAATATCATGATTGACAAGAAAACGAACGTCGCTAAGGTTAGCGCCGTCAAGAGCGCCCGTGTCGATAGTTTCATCGAAAAGACCTAAATCGGTCCGGCTGTCATATACAATCGGTCTGCCGGTGATTATACTGCCCTGTTCGCCCTGTTCTGCGTGTATCTCAAAATTGTATGAGCGCCTTTCAAGTTCTTTTTTTGCCATGATTATTCCCCCGTAATAATGTAAACATAGCCGTCATATTTCGTTGCGGGCTCGTCGGTTAAAACAACAAATTTTAGCTTGCCGTTTGTGTTCGCGGATGACGGAGCGGTGGTCGTAAATGATACATCGCCTATCGTTGCCAAAAGTTCAACGAGCAAAGTTTCAATCCGGCTCCGCGGCACTCTTATTTCGTTTTCTTCTCCGAGCATATTCTGTAAAATTGCTTCGTTCGGGCTTTTCGGTGCTTTATGTTTTTTTGCCATAATCTCATACCTCTGTATCAGTTATATTTTCCTGTTTTGCTTCGTCAACCACATCGTAATTGACTTTGCCAACTTGATATTG
>JAZRET010000291.1:0-3282 GCA_045660945.1 Congzhengia sp. | reverse complement strand
TGCCATTGCTTTAGCAATTCCGGGGAATGTCTTTGAACGCGCTTTTGTACGTTCTTCTTTCGGCAAGTTCCAAGAATATGCGTGCCACGGTGAATCTGTCTCGTGACCTGTAATAACGGTGGTCGGCTTGATGATGTTGGTCGGTTGCAACGGCGCAAGACCTTTCAGCCAGAAGCACGTTTTCTTTTTTGCATCATCTCCAAAGTAATATGGATGCACGATGCAATCAGGTTTCCTATATGCCGTATTCATTACCCCGACAGGGTTCTCAACGGCTATCCTGTCGCAATCGGCAAGAACGAAATGCATAAAGAAAACGATTGCCTTGTAGCGGTCTTGATACCTCTTTCTGGCTTTATCTCCGTATTTCTGAACATCGAACCAACTGTTCCCGGTTACCGTCAGATATGTGCAGGGCGGGTGCGCAATTATCATGTCCCATTGCCCGTCTTGTGTGTGTGTGTGTGAATCTGCAGTCTGGAACGTGCAGCTGCCGTTCAGCAACGGGAGAACGTCGGCTTGAATGTGCCATCCTGGATGCCCGCCCGAACACGGCTCAAGGTCACAGGAGAAAGCCCTGTGTCCGCGCTCACGGAACGCAATACACACGCGCTGTGATTCTTCGCAAGCAACTAAGATATTCATTCCTGTTGCCCCTTAGATGTTCACACAGCAGACGAGCAGGACGAACCCGAACGCCACCTTGAAAAGCAGGAACGAGTGGTCTGCTACCCACTTCACGAAGCGGTCTGCCATCAGTTCCCGGTAGACCTTGCGCATCGCCCTGCGGACGGGCTTGTACATCTGCGGCTGATCTTTCAGAAAGTCGAGCGTCGCTTTGCACAGCATGAAGCCGAGTTCCTGATCGTAGCCGTACACCTGACCGTCGAACTTGCCGTCAACCATTGACAGCGTGATTCTGCTACTATTTGCCTTTTCCATATCGTTTGAAAATCTCCTTTACTATGTCGCGCGGATATTTCTCCGCTGCAATCTGCTCCGTCAAATAGAACGGGCAGGGTTCCCGAAGCCCGAATGTGTCCGTTAACGCAAGGCACCGTCCGTTCTTGTGCATCAGACAGTCCGCGAGGTTCTGCCGACACATAGGGAATTTATCGTTCAACTCCGTCATGGTGTTCACCATGCGAGTATCTGGACAACCGTCGCAAGCGTAACGCCGAAACCGATGCACGCAAAACCGAGAACGATGCTCATTCCGATGGTTCGCAGGGTGCTACGAATCTTGCTCCGCTTCACGGGGTCGCCGATGATGTAAGTAAATCCGAACATATCTTTCTCCTACCACTGCCATGCTTGGCAGACCTGTGCTTTCTTGATGCCGAGGGTCTTGGCAATCTTCATCACCTTGTCCATCCCGGCACTTTCCGGGGCGAGTAGAATCTTCCGAAGCGTGGACTGCGAAACGCCGACATGATTTTCAAGTTCATAGCACTTCATGTTCTGCGCTTTCAGTTCACCGTAGAACAGCTTCGACAATTCAGACGCGCCCGGTTTTGGGGTCAAGTACCGTGTTTTAGGCACTTGCGCGTTCACTCCTTTCGTGGTACAATGTCCACATAGCATTTTTCTTTCTTTCTGAGCCGTCTACGGGGTGCCAGACCGTAGGCGGTTCTTTTTTTGTCCTGACGCTCTGCGGTGCTCCATCCCTGCCGGGGTAATTGGAAAGGAAACCATGAAAGGAGAGATGGTTAAGGGGGTAAAGAAAGGAAGAAATGAAGAAAAGACTCAGGAGGTGAAGAATCGCAGAAAACGTATAAAGAGATGGAGCACGGCAGAACGCCAGAACGGGGTATTGCTCATCCGTCAGGTCGCAGGAGATCGTCTACCTTGCACCCGAGGTATTCAGCCAACTTCGGGAGCTTGTCTGCCCTCGGCAGGAATGAACCACGCTCCCAGTTGAACAGTGTCATGCGGCTGACACCCATGTGCTTGCAGACTTCCTCGATAGACCGCCCGGACTTTTCGCGCTCGGCGCGGATGGACACCTTATCACCTTCTTTCTGTAAACTTAAACTTGACAAGCTATTACAAACCCGTTACAATACAAGTGACTGATAGTATGCCGTAGGCTCACCGAAACCGGGGAGCCGGGGTTCGTATTGCCTGTAACGTAACCCATTATAAACTTGCCCTCGCAAAATGTAAACCCCTAATTTACAATTTTGTTGATTGTAACTAAATTTCTATACCGTTTTTTGTTAGGAGTGTTACTATGAGCGTTATAACTGACAACATCGAATTGATTCTGGCGCAAAAGAAGATCGGCAAGTATAAATTCTATGATGACGTTGGTATATCTGCCGCCGCGTTCGGACGTTGGAAAAGCGGAGACAATCAGCCGAAGATGGGCAACCTGCAACGTGTCGCGGATTATCTCGGCGTTCCGCTTCGTGATCTGCTCAAACCCCCTGCCGAGGAACAACAAAAAACCGCCACCCCTGCGGATGACGGTGAGGATGAACCCCGGCTGATGAATCTGGCGCGTGAACTGGACAAGCTCTCCCTGCGCTTTGCCTTGTTCGGGGATGCCGCCGAAGATGTGTCGGACGAGGACATCCGGGCAATCAAGGACTTCGCCGCATACATCAGAAAGAAGAATCAGCTATGAAAGTTCCAGAGCCGCGCAGGTTGCCGTCCGGGACGTGGTTCATTCAGATGGTTCTCGGCGGCGTTAGCGTGCCTGTAAGCGCATCAAGCAAGGCAGAGTGTAAACGTATAGCCACGCTCATAAAAGCCGAGCACAGGGCAGGAAAACGGCAATTCAGCGTACAGAGCAACGTCACGCTGTCGCAATCGATTGACCGCTATATCGACAAGAAGAAAACCGCCCTGTCGCCGTCCACGATCCGCTGTTACCGCATCATCCAGAAAAACCGTTTTCAGAAGTACATGGACTTGCCCCTGCGCTCCATCAAGGACTGGCAAGCGGTCTATGATTCAGAACTCCGCAACGTGTCGCCCAAGACGTTGAAGAACGCTTTCGGGTTGCTTAAGTCGGTGTATCTGTCAGAAACCGGGATGCCTATGCCGAAAGTCGAGACCGCGCCCGTGCCGAAATCGGAACGCCCGTTCTTTGATGCCGAGCAGATAAAGGTATTCTGTGACGCACTCCGGGGCGAGACGTGCGAGATCGCGGCGTTGCTTGCGCTGTCCTCTCTGCGCTGTTCGGAGATACTCGCCCTGCGGTGGGAGAACGTAGACCTCAAGAAAAAGACCGTCCTTGTGTCCGGGGCATTAGTCCGGGACGAGGACGGGAACCTG
>JAZRET010000290.1:0-12115 GCA_045660945.1 Congzhengia sp. | reverse complement strand
TGTATGGTGCATCGAAAACGTATCGTTGAAAATGAAAAACTGAGCATCCTTTGCGTGCCACATAAAAATCGCGCCTAATGAATGGTCACTGCAATGCGAAGTATTCTGCTCTATAAATGGACGCACTCTTTTGAGTGCGTCCAGCGAAAACGGTTGAATTTTTAACATAATCATTCTCTTTCAAATTTCTTTTGTAACTTTCTGTCTACACGTTACTTGCGCGGTAATCTGCAACTGCTTCTGTCGTCATAATTGCACGCGGAACAAGCAGTGCCCGCGTTACATTTTTGCCAAACGCAACAGAAGAACGGGCATAGATTTTAGAAAGCGAAGCAGAAAATCTTGTATAGCCGACAAACGCTTTTTCACCACCGTTGTCAAAGCATCCGTCAATCACAAGAAAACTAATCTGTGCCTGCGCATCAATCACCCATGCAATATGGTGTTTTTTGCCGTCTGCAATGTTGATAGAGCCCTCAAGTGTGAAATTGGTAACGCTTCCGCCTGCGCGCGCAACAATCGTTCCGTCTTCTAAAACCTGAACGAAGAATCCTCCCTCGTTTCTGTCATAAGCGTCTAAAATCACATCGCCTTTTTCAAATGTTCCTTCAAAAATCCAGGCATTACCACCATTCTCCTGCTTGATTGATCTGTCTTCCGGGTCGTCGTGACTTACGCCAACATAAACCTGCTCAGGGTATCCTTCTTTTTGAAGGGTTTCCATATCGATACCCTCAAGTTTCTGAGAAAGGGTGTTCTGCGCAAGGATTCTTTCCATATAGTTATTGGGGATAAAATGGATTCTCGCAATTCTCTTTTGTGTCTCTGTTACCTTATAAATGCCATCGTGGTATAAAATATCCGGGTAACTGAATCCTACATGTTTGCTCGGATGATAAAGGAAAATTTCAGGCTGACCGAATGCAAGCGTCTTTCCTTCCGGCGTGTCCACCTCAAAGCAGGGACAAAGCCACGAAGGATTACGGTAATAGTAACTTTCACTAGGCACAGGACCTGCGTTATGGAACCAGTAAACAAACTTTCCTTCACCAAGTTTCCAGATAAAGTTTGCCGCTCTTGGGTGTTTTACAGGAAGTCCCCCGATATGCTCAGGAAGAAACGCTTTAGAAAATGTTTTTCCACCGTCACGGCTGATAAAGGAAACCGGATGTCCCTTTTCACTTCTTGAAATAATATATAATGTGCCGTCAGAAAGTTTTACGCAGCAATGCTCTTCGCATAAGTCATCACCCGGGTAAGGCATCATTTCAATGTCGCCTTCAGGAAGTGTCACAAACGGTGCTTCAGGGTCATTTGCAAGACCTTTGGAAACCAAAAGCACACCTCTTGCTGTTTCAAAGATTTTATCGGGTTTCTCATTTAAGAAGAACGGCATATAGGGTTTCGCCACGGTAATATAAAGGTCGTCGCCATCAAAATAAGGACGTGCCACGTTCCAGAACCAACGATACTGTTTTCCTTCAATAAAGATAAAGGGGTATCTTGTGTCGATATCAGTAAAGCGAATGTCAATCTCGCGACGCTCAGACCAGGTCGCGCCACCATCATCGCTGTATCTCATACAGAAGTGACCACCCATATCAATACGTTTGAATCCGCATTCACCGTTTACATAATGGTCGAGGTTTGCATCGTAGAAACAATAAACACGTTCATTTTTATCTAAAACAAGCGCACCGTAGGAAGATTCCCATGCAGGATCATCAATCGGAACGGGCTCTGTCCAGGTTTTTCCACCGTCAAAACTTCTTAATATCGCAAGAAACGTACCACTCTCGCCTTCTACAGGGCTGCCTGTTGTCACACAGCAAACGATAGAGCCGTCTGAAAGTGCCACAACACTCGGCTGGTCTGCATATCCGCCCTCAGTTGTGGGAATGGTATAGCCGTTGTTTAAAAATCTGAAATCGTTGTTTATCATAGGAATTCTCCTCCTTAATTTGGCATATTTTTACCGATATTATTATAACATTTACAAAAAAAGAAATCAATACTTTTGTATATATTTAGACTGTTTTTCAATGCAAAAAAAGTGTTTGGTCTTTTTTATAATTCACCCACTCCTTAAGGTTCAAGTCCCGCTATCCGTTCAAATAAAAAAACACGGAGTGCCCATAAAGGGTACTCCGTATTTTGGTGCGGATAACAGGACTTGAACCTGCACGAGATTGCTCCCACTAGCACCTGAAGCTAGCGCGTCTGCCAATTCCGCCATATCCGCTCAAATTTATATGAAATTGTTTAAATGACCGAAACAGAGTTTGATGCCTTCGGCATTGCGTCTGCCTACGACTCGCTTCGCTCCCTGCATAAGTTCCACTTGCGAAATCAAAGATTTCGAGTGTCACTTAAATTCCGCCATATCCGCAAATTCTTATTCTCATTTCAACCACTTTAGTATAGCACAACAAATATTCTTTGTCAACACTTTTCACGCTCAAAAAAATTTTTCAACTTTTTTAAAAAACATGGAACTTTTTAAAATTTTCATCGTCTAAAGTAACAGAGGCTGATGAAAACAGCAAAAATTAAAACTCTACATAGAATATGGAGGAAAACACTATGAACAAAACAAAAAGAATCATTGCTCTTACAGCAGCAGTTTCCATTCTCGCGGCAGGCGCAAGCGTTTTCGCTGAGTATGACCCCAACAAAGTTATTGATACATCTATCCCCTACACCACACTTTCTGAAACTGAGTCAAGTGAAGAAGCAAAAGCTTATGACGGTGAAACAGTTACTTCTCCCGTAAACTTCGCTATGGTAGACGGCGTTCCTGCAGAAGATGTAAACGGCACTGTTATGATGCCCCTTCGCGCAGTGGCTGAAAGCTTAGGCTACACTGTTACATGGGTAGCAGAAAGCAGAAGCGTAGAACTCACTCGTGGTGCACACTTTATCACAATGTCTATCGACGAAGACGCTTATGCATTTTCCCGTCGCGCTCCCCAGGGTTTAGGTATGGCTCCCACACTCGTTGGTGACTCTACCTATGTTCCCATAAACTTTGTAGAAGAAATTTTAGGTGGTTGGTACTATGAAAACGAAGATGGCACATACAAAATTGTACAGCCTGCAATCGCAACCATCACCGAAATTGAAGAAGACGGTTCTATCCTTGTTGAAGATGCCTTACTCGGTGAAGTTGTAGTATTTATCGGCGAAGAAACCAAAATCACAAAAGGTTTAGACAGAAGAATTTATGGTTTAGACGATTTAGAAGTTGGTATGAACATTGAAATTGAATACGCTGACTGGATGACGTTAAGTTTCCCGCCGCAGAACACACCTGTTCGCATCAATATTGCAGAAAACGAATTTAACTTTGACACAGAAGACGAAGTTGCTCCTGAGAGCATCACAGTAGAAGGCACAATTTCTGAAATCAGAGACGAAGTTGTTATCGTAGAAACAAACGAAGAGGGCCATGAAATCGCCCTGGTTATTTCCGACGAAACCGTAATCACAAAAGGAATGGAAAAAAGAATTTACAAACTGGATGATTTAGAAGTTGGTATGAAAATTTCTGCAAGACACGGACAGGCGATGACATTTAGTCTCCCTCCGCAGACTCCGGCATTTGAAATTTCCATTATTGGTTAACAGATAAAAACTTTTTCATGTATATACTCCTATAAGATTTCCAAAAACGAAGCACCGATTTGTGTACTTTTTATGCGCAATCGGTGCTTTGTTTTATTGACAATTCTTGTTCTTTTTGATAGAATAGGTGTGGAAAAATGAAAAAGGAGCGAACAAAATGATTTTAGCAGTGGATATCGGAAATACCAACATCGTGCTCGG
Organism: Congzhengia sp.; assembly: GCA_045660945.1. Classification (GTDB taxonomy): domain Bacteria; phylum Bacillota; class Clostridia; order UBA1381; family UBA9506; genus Congzhengia. Next base: position 8,290 of record JAZRET010000290.1, on the reverse strand, counting down.
CGGTTTTGTGGGTGACGAACTTTCTTTTGTTGCGCGTATCGCAACAGATGCCACAAAAACAGAAGACGAATATGCGACAAAAATCCGTAGTGTTTTGGCGCTCCACGGCGTTGAAAAAAAAGAACTCAAAGGCGCGATTGTGTCTTCCGTTGTTCCGGCATTAAACACCATTATGAAAAAAGCCATTTATATGGTTTATGGCGTTACACCTTTAATGGTTGGCCCGGGAATTAAGACGGGAATCAACATCAAATGTGATAACCCTTCTTCCGTCGGCGCAGATCTCATTTGTGCCTGCGTTGCAGCGCACCACATTTACGGCAGCCCCTCCCTCATCATTGATATGGGAACGGCAACGAAAATGATGGTGATGGACGATTCGGGCGCATTTATCGGCGTATCCATTATCCCCGGCGTCACCATCGGACTTCAGGCACTGACAAGCGGAACGGCACAACTTCCGCAGATTTCGCTCGAAGCTCCCCCATCCGTACTCGGCAAAAATACAATCGACTGTATGCGTTCAGGCGTAGTCTTCGGAAATGCTTCGATGCTTGACGGAATGATCGACAGAATTACAGACGAAATGGGAAAAGAACTTCCCATTATCGCAACGGGCGGTTTATCTTCTACCATTGTGAATCACTGTAAACACAATATCAAATTAGATGCTAACCTTTTGCTAAAAGGCTTAAATATTTTATATAAAAAGAATACAGAAAAAATGTGATATTACCCCTTTGGGTACTATAAAAATTTTATGCGTTGTATCGATTTTTCGAACGACAGCAAGGAGGAATTTTTTATGAAAAATGCGCAGAAACAAAAGATGTCCACCAAAACAATGGTTTTGGGTGCAATCTTGACAGCGCTTGTTGTGATCCTGCAGTTTACAGGCGCAGCAGTTCGCTTTGGCCCATTTTCTATCTCGCTCGTTTTGATACCGATTGTAATTGGTAGCGCAACCTGCGGTGTAGGAATTGGCACATGGCTTGGTTTTATCTTTGGACTCGTTGTTTTATTAAGCGGCGATGCAGGTCCGTTCCTCGCTGTAAACATCCCGGGAACGATTATTACCGTGCTTTTAAAAGGCGTGGCGTGCGGTCTTCTTTCCGCGCTCGTTTACAAAGCGCTTTCTAAAACAAATCGCTATTTGGCAGTTGCAGTGGCTGCAATCGTTTGTCCCTTCGTAAACACCGGTATTTTCCTTTTAGGATGTCTCGCCTTTTTTATGGATACGGTTTCAGGATGGGCGGTAGCGGCAGGTCTTGGCGCAAACGTCGGACAGTATATGATTTTCGGTCTTGTCGGTACAAACTTTTTGTTTGAACTTTTAACCAACATCATCGTAAGCCCGATTGTTGTGAGACTTTTAAATATCAAAGAAAAACAAAACTAAAAGAAAAAAACAAAAAGACTGTAGCTTTTGCTACAGTCTTTTTGTTTGTAACGTTTATTCAAATGTCACATCCACATATTCCGGAATGATTTGGATATACGTATTTCCCGGATTTAAAACTAAACGCGTTCCATCCATAAGGGTATATTCGGTTTTTGCAGTACGTTCTGATTTACTCCATTTAATCGGCACACGAACCCCGTCGGAGAAATAGTAGCCTTCGCCTGAACCGATATTAGAAAGGTCCTGACGGCCTTTATTTTCGGTATCCGGAAGTGCGGTGTTTTTCACAGTATACATAATGATATTTTTCGCATCAAAGATTTTTCCGGTCTGGGATGCGTGCTCTTTTCCGTTTACGAAGCGTTCGTATTTCTTTGTTTCCGCATTATACACATACTTGAGTTTATAGAAATTTGCATAGGGAATGGAAATGTTTGAAACCGCTTCTCCACCTTCGGGTGTCTGATCAAGTTTATGATACTTTGGTGTTTTGTTGTCAGTTTCTAAACTATAGCGTTTCGTGTTTTCTGCATATTCTGCCAAAACTTTTGTTCCGGTATAAAGGTTATGCCATGTGTTGTCGTATGTATTGTCACGCCAGAAGCAAGAACCGTCTGCCGCAACACCGTTGATGTTTTGCACCTTTAAAGCAGAAATATCCTTTGCCGCTTTCGGGCTCCAACCGGCATGCGCATACACTGCGCCGTTTTCTAACGCATAGTCTAAAAAGTAGTGACGGGAAGATCTGACAGGACCAACTTTTTCAAGTTCAAAGTTTTTAAAGAGTGCCATGAATCTTGTTGCTTTTCCCTCTACCACGATTTCATACACCAAATATGCATCTTCTAAACCAATCTGCGGTCTTGCGGCATCGCTGTCGTTATCAATCATGAGTGCAATCGGGCGAACATTTTCCTTTTCCATCATTTCTTTGTAGAAAGGATCCATATCTTCGTCCTGCTCTACTGCATAAAGGTCGGGACCCTTATCTGCAGGTTCTGCTTTTCCGCAACCGGAGAGAAGCATCACGCCTGCTAAAAGTGCAAATAAAATACGTTTTTTCATTTGTTTTCTCCTTTCAGTTTTTGAGATAGCATAACCAACGCGGCTTTTCTGTGGCTCACCTGGTTTTTTTCTTCCATCGTCATTTCTGCATAGGTCTTTTCAAAATCGAGTGCGAAAAACACGGGATCATACCCAAAACCGTTTTCGCCTCTTTTTTCATTAATGATAATACCTTCACTACCCGGAGCAAAACTTTCTATTTTGCTTCCGTCCGGAAAACAAAGGCACACGCTGCACACAAATCTTGCCGTGCGCTTTTCTTCGGGAACATCTTTTAAAAGGGAGAGAAGTTTTTCGGTGTTTTCCTCGTCTGTCGCATTTTCTCCGGCAAACCGAGCAGAATACACACCCGGTGCACCATCTAAAACATCTACACAAAGCCCGGAATCGTCTGCTAAAACCGGGAGGTCTGTAAGTTTTGCAATTTCAGATGCCTTGATGTATGCATTTTCCTGAAACGTCTCGCCGTTTTCTTCAATCTCAACATCAATGCCCACATCGCGCATTCCAATGATTTCTATGCCTTCTAAAATCTCACGGATTTCTTTTAACTTGCCTTCATTCCCCGTTGCAACCAAAATCTTATCTAACATATTTTTCTACCAATTTATCAAACGATTCTTCTGAGAATTCTTTCGGGCATTCTTCTTTAAAGAGTGACCAACTTTCTGTGAGCGTTAAAGCATCGCCGGGTGCTATTGATTTCATTTCGCCCAAAGCTTCCATTTCTAGGAATAAATCGTTTGTAAATGTTTCAAAGGACATACCGCCATCCGGATATGTTCCATTTTCTACGGGTGTATACTTTTTAATAAACAAATCCCCGTGGTTAAAGTACATCGCAAAGCCATGCTCACTGTTTAAGCCAAACTTAAATTTATCGGGATGACCCGGCTTCTGTTTTAATGCAATATAACGGTCACCCCAGGTTACACGTTCATCCGTGAGTTTGGTGTAAGGCCAAAGCGCAAGGAGTCTGTTTCCTAAAAGGCCGGTATCTTTTACAGGCTGCGGAACAATTTCCATACCACCGGCAGATAAAACGGTAAGTGTCCAGGGCGCGAGCGTTACATCCCAAGCTGCAACGTTTTTCACGCTGTGCGTAAGCGTTACGCCACCCTCTTCATTCATCACGATTTTAATTTCATACTGATACTGATTCCATTTCTGCGGCAAGGGCGAAAGTACCACACCACCGTCAATGAGTTCATACGGAACGGGATCGTTGTCGGGGTAATAACTTTTCGGCATTCCTTCGGGACTCGTCCAAAGTCTGTGTCCGCCGTAGATGTACCAGGTGCCACCACCGAAACGATCAAATTCGGGACCGTCAGCAGAAAAGACACGCTCACCATCTTCAAACATCATATTTTCGCCATCAACAAACGAATAGTTAATGACACGCGGACCAACGTCCACTGTAACCAAAAGTTTGATTTCGCCGTTTGAAAGTTCAATACAATTTCCAAAGTTTTTATATTCTGTAAGTTTTGTTGTTACTTTTCCCACGAAACTTCCTCCTTATATTTTAATTTCTTCTAAATATACCATACCACAAACCGAATGTCCACGCAATAGATTTGTGCATTTTGAAATATGATTTTAATATGCGCTTAACTTTTTTTGTAAAAATCGCAAATTTTTTTGTATAAAAAATGATTTTTTACATAATTTTCATTGTTTTTCGTCTTAACTATTGCTTTTCGTTTGTTTTTGGAGTAAAATATAAGTGATGACATACCCCAAAGGAGAATGCAATATGAAAAAGAGAAATGCAATCATTGGTCAATCCGGCGGTCCTACCGCGGCAATTAACGCGACACTCGCAGGCGTTATCAAAGGTGCTTTCGCCTCCGACGCAGTTGACAAAATTTATGGAATGTGTCATGGAATTAGCGGTGTTTTAGATGATAACCTCACCGTTTTAAATCCAATCGCAGAAGATAAAGAAAAATTAGATCTGCTTTCCAAGACACCTGCGGCTTTTTTGGGTTCTTGCCGTTATAAGCTCCCAAAAGACATTGATGACCCCGCTTATGAAATAATTTTTAAGCGTCTCGAAGAATATAACATCGGCTACTTTTTCTACATCGGCGGTAACGATTCTATGGATACCGTGATGAAACTTTCTGAATATGCAGAAAAACACGGAAAAGACGTAATCTGTGTAGGCGTGCCGAAAACGATTGACAATGACCTTCCCTGTACTGACCACACTCCCGGATACGGTAGTGCAGCAAAATATATCGCGACAACCATTCGTGAAATATCTGCTGACGCAAAAGTTTATGACTTCCCTGCTGTTACCATCGTAGAAATTATGGGAAGAAACGCAGGCTGGCTTACAGGGGCAGCAGCACTCGCAAAAGGACAAGATTTAGGACCTGACCTGATTTACCTTCCCGAGCGCACATTTTCCTTTGATAAATTTAAAAACGATTTAAAAAATATATTAGATAAAAAACCGAATGTTTTGGTTGCCGTCTCTGAGGGCGTTCGCACGCCGGACGGAAAATACGTCTGCGACCAGGTTTCTTCAGGACTCTCTGATGCATTTGGTCACCGTTCATTAAGCGGTACGGCAAACGTTTTAAAAGAGTTTGTGCAAAAAGAATTCGGCATCAAATCACGCGGCGTGGAATTAAGTGTTTGTCAGCGTTGCGCCGGTCACATCTTAAGTAAAACTGATATTGATGAAGCGCTCTTAATTGGCGAAACGGCTACACGTTATGCGATGGAAGGAAAAACCGGAATTTTAACAGCGGCCATCCGCACAAGTGACTCCCCTTACACAGTAAAATGCGAAGCAGTTGATATCCGTGGCGTAGCAAACATTGAAAAAACTGTGCCGGATTCCTACATCAACGAAGCAGGAAACGACGTGACAGACGAATTTATAAACTACGCACTTCCCCTAATCTACGGCGAAGTACCGATGGAATTTGAAAACGGCGTTCCGAAAATGCTGGTATTGGAAAAATAAAAATACATACAAAAAAGGACTTCCGTCGGAAGTCCTTTTTATTTGTTCACTTTATGTTTGAATTAGCGTACAATTCTTCTTGCTGCATAGTATACTTCATTGTAGTAACCATTTACAATGCTTGCATACTTAATCACGTCACCCGTCTGCGGAGAGTGAATCATCATACCATCACCTACATAAATACCAACGTGATGGATTCTTGCAGCGCCGGGTTTTTTGAATAAAATCAAATCGCCGGGCTGAAGTTCACTTTTGCTCACTGGAACACCATTATAATACTGATCCGCGGAAATACGGTTTAATGTGTATCCCATCTGCTTAAATACGTAAGATGTAAAACCGGAACAGTCAAATCCGGCCGGCGTTGAGCCACCGTAAATATACGGAAGACCTAAAAACTGTTCTGCAATCTGCACAACTCTCTGTCCTGCAGAAACCTGACCGGAAGTTCCGCCATAATTCACTTTTTTAAAGTTTTCCGGAACTTTACCAAGCGCAACATAATCTGCTGAAATATATACATATCCGCAAGCAGCGAGGTTGCTTGAAACTTTATACCAGTTTCCTTCTTTTGCTAAGATATTCAGTTCCATTCCGGGAGTGGCCTGACCATAAACGCCATACGTTGTATCAGGACCGGAACGAATATTTACGCCGCTTCCCGTTACATATCCCTCGCAAGGATATGTTTCCGCAAATACTGCTGTTGTGCTTAAAATGACAACGGCCATAATAAGCGCCACCAAGCGAGCGGCTTTTTTCCATAATTTCATATTGAAACTCCTCCGTAATTTTCTTTCTCCAAGTTGCCAATTCAAAAGTTGTTACGTAATTGTTACAAAATACATTATACACAACTCCTCCTTCTTTGTCAACCCTCCTTAAAACTTTTTTAACATTTTTGTAGCAATTTTGTTTAAGATTTTGATTGTTTCTTCACAAAAAAAGGGCTTGAAACCGCGTAAAAACTGTGATATACTATTATAGGAAAAGAAATGTTAAGTTTTCATTACAAAGCACATTTTATTGAAAAAGGAGAGAGAAAAATGGCAGAATTGACAAAAGTTTTAGCGTTTGACTTTGGCGCATCCAGCGGCAGAGCAATGCTCTTTTCCTTTGATGGAGAAAAACTTTCCATCGAAGAAATGCACAGATTTTCAAACGATCCCGTTATGATTGGCGAAAGTTTTCACTGGGACGTTTTAAGACTGTTCTTTGAAATTAAGCAGGGCATCAATAAAACCGTTTTGGCAGGTCACAAAGACATTCAGGCAATTGGTATTGATACCTGGGGTGTTGATTACGGTCTCTTTGACAAAAACGGAAAAATGCTCGGAAATCCCTATCACTACAGAGATACCCGCACAAACGGTATGATTGAACTTGCAGATAAAACCTTAGGAAAAAGATATATTTTCGATAAAACCGGCATTCAGTTTAACTTCTTTAATACGCTCTTCCAGTTTATGGCGATGAAAGAAAATAACGACCCGCTTTTGGGAATTGCAGACAAAATGCTCTTCATCCCCGATATCTTTAACTATTTATTGACCGGCGTGATGAAAAACGAATATACCATCGCTTCCACTTCTCAGCTTTTGGATGTTTATAAAAAAGACTGGGATAAAGAACTGATGGAAAAAGCAGGTATCCCCACAGACATCTTCTGTGACATCGTAATGCCCGGCGAAGTGGTTGGAATGCTTTCAGACAGTATCTGCGAAGAAGTAGGATGTCCAAAAATTCCGATTATCGCAGTTGGCTCTCACGATACCGCATCTGCTGTTGCAAGTGTTCCCGTAACAGAAGATTATAAATACGCATACATCAGTACAGGTACATGGGCTTTAATGGGCTCTGAGATTGATGAACCCAGAGTTTCAGACGATGTATATAAATACAACTTCACAAACGAAGGCGGCGTATGCGATAAAATTCGTTTCTTAAAGAACATCATGGGACTTTGGATTATTCAGGAAAGCAGACGTCAGTGGGCACGTGAAGGTCAAAACTACTCTTTTGCAGATTTAGAAAAAGCCGCATGGGAAGCAGAACCGTTTAAATGCTTTATCGACCCTGACTATGTAGACTTTGCAACACCGGGTAATATGCCGAAGAAAATCCGTCAGTACTGCGAAAAAACCGGTCAGTACGTTCCCGAGACCGTTGGCGAAGTGATCCGTTGTATCGCACAGAGCTTGGCGTTTAAATTCCGTATGGTAACAGAAGCCATCGAAGAAATCACAGGCGATTCCTTAAAAGCCGTTCACATGGTTGGCGGCGGTATTCAGGATACGATGGTTTGTCGCTTTACCGCATCTGCAACCGGAAAAACCGTTTTAGCAGGACCGATCGAAGCAACCAGCACCGGTAACGCCCTCATTCAGTTTATGGCACTCGACAAAATCAAAGACTTAACAGAAGGCAGAAAAATCGTGAAAAACTCCTTCCCGATTAAGACTTATGAACCGGAAGACAGCGACGCTTGGAATAAGGCGTATGAAGCATACAAAAAAATCGTGAAACTTTCTTAACGGGCGCCAGAAATAGCGCAGAACATTTTCAGGTAAGGTTTTCCCCTGAAAAACAACATTTGGTATGGATAAATACACATGTTTTTTGGAAGGAATTCGCACAAAAGCGAATTCCTTCTTTTTTGACACCTGAAAATTATGGACATCTGTCGCCTCTCGATGTATCCGCATACACCTTCGGGCTCCATTTATCCATTCTGCACAATTTTTCGCACCCTTCACGGGCGCCAGAAATAGCGCAACATAAAAGAACCGCAGCTTACGCTGCGTTTCTTTTTTTATTTCATCATCTTTTTAATTTTT
>JAZRET010000289.1:0-5145 GCA_045660945.1 Congzhengia sp. | reverse complement strand
GGAGTAGTCAACACGCTTACCCAATAAGTTCTGACGGAAACGGCCCTGCTTACCCTTTAACATATCGGATAAGGATTTAAGCGGTCTGTTACCGGGGCCGGTAACAGGTCTGCCGCGTCTGCCGTTATCAATTAACGCGTCTACCGCTTCCTGAAGCATTCTCTTTTCGTTTCTCACGATGATTTCGGGAGCGCCTAAATCGAGAAGTTTCTTTAAACGGTTGTTTCTGTTAATCACTCTTCTATATAAGTCATTTAAGTCGCTGGTTGCAAATCTGCCACCGTCAAGCTGTACCATCGGACGGATATCCGGCGGAATTACCGGGATAACGTCTAAAATCATCCAGGACGGTTTGTTTCCGGAAAGACGGAAGGATTCTACAACTTCAAGACGTTTTACCAAACGTACTTTCTTCTGACCGGAAGCAGTTTCGAGTTCTGCTTTGATTTCTTTGGAAAGCGCATCTAAGTCGATTTCCTTTAAGAGTTCTTCGATGGCTTCTGCGCCCATTCCCGCGCGGAAACGGTCGCCGTATTTTTCTAAGTATTCTCTGTATTCCTGCTCGGAAAGAATCTGTTTCTTTTCAAGTTCTGTACGCGCACCGGGGTCAATTACCACGTATGCGGCAAAATAGAGAACTTTTTCCAGTGTTCTGGGGGTCATATCGAGAAGCAGGCCCATACGGGACGGGATTCCCTTAAAGTACCAGATGTGAGAAACCGGAGCGGCTAGCTCAATATGTCCCATTCTTTCACGGCGAACTCTTGCGCGCGTTACTTCAACGCCGCAACGGTCGCAGACAATGCCTTTGTGACGGATTCTTTTATACTTACCGCAATGACATTCCCAGTCCTTTGTGGGTCCGAAAATGCGCTCGCAGAACAAACCGTCACGCTCAGGCTTTAAGGTTCTATAGTTAATTGTTTCAGGCTTTTTCACTTCACCACGAGACCAGCTTCTGATCATATCCGGCGACGCGAGACCAATTTTTATAGCATCAAATGTGTTTTCTGACAATCGTCTCATCTCCTATACAAGAATTTGATTTCTGCGTTTTTTAAAGATCCAATTCGGTGAAGAATGCAGAATCGTCATCTTCATCTTCATCAAATTCGCTCTCATAACCGTCGCCTTCGGAATCACTTTCGTCTCCGAAGAGGATGTCGTCTGTTACATCGCCGGCATCATCGCCTGCGTCAGCATCGTCATCATCATCCATGTCGAGGTCGATAAACGCTTTGTCATCTCTGACTGTCATGCCGAGATTCGCCTCTTCCTCTTCTTCAGAAGAGTCTTTTAAGGCAACCTCGTTACCGTCTTCATCTAAAACGCGCATGTCAAGGCACAAGCTCTGCAATTCTTTAATTAATACTTTAAAGGATTCCGGAATGCCCGGCTGCGGAACGCTTTCGCCTTTTACGATCGCTTCATAGGTCTTAACACGACCAACAATATCGTCAGACTTCACGGTAAGAATTTCCTGGAGTGTGTAAGCTGCGCCGTAAGCCTCGAGCGCCCAAACTTCCATTTCACCGAATCTCTGTCCGCCGAACTGTGCTTTACCACCCAAAGGCTGCTGGGTAACTAAAGAGTAGGGACCTGTGGAGCGCGCGTGAATCTTATCATCTACCAAGTGGCAGAGTTTTAAGATGTACATAATACCAACGGTTACGCGGTTATCGAAAGGTTCGCCGGTTCTACCGTCATATAAAACAGTTTTACCGTCAACATCGAGGCCTGCTTTTACCAGTGTTTCTGCAATATCTTCTTCCGTTGCACCATCTAATACCGGTGTTGCAATCTTCCAGCCAAGTTCACGGGCAGCACGTCCTAAGTGCACCTCTAATACCTGACCGATATTCATACGGGACGGAACGCCGAGCGGGTTTAATACGATCTCAAGTGGCGTACCATCGGGGAGGAATGGCATATCTTCTTCCGGTAAGATTCTGGAAATAACCCCCTTATTACCGTGACGACCGGCCATCTTATCAGCCACAGAGATTTTTCTCTTCTGTGCGATGTAGCAACGAACCAACTGGTTTACACCGGGGGGCAGTTCGTCGCCTTTATCTCTATCAAATGTGATAACATCAACAATGATACCTGCTTCGCCGTGGGGAACGCGAAGAGATGTGTCACGCACTTCTCTTGCTTTTTCGCCGAAGATTGCACGGAGCAATCTTTCTTCAGCGGTGAGTTCTGTTTCGCCTTTCGGTGTTACTTTACCTACCAAAATATCGCCGGAGCGAACTTCAGCACCGATTCTGATGATACCTTTTTCGTTTAAGTCTTTTAATGCATCTTCGCCCACGTTCGGAATGTCGCGGGTGATTTCTTCGGCACCGAGTTTTGTATCTCTTGCTTCGCATTCGTATTCTTCAATATGAATGGAAGTTAAGATATCGTCGCGCACTAATTTTTCATTAATGAGCATAGCATCCTCGTAGTTATAACCTTCCCAGGTCATAAAGCCGATTAAAATGTTTCTACCAAGTGCAATTTCACCGTTGTTGGTGGAAGGACCATCTGCAATAATGTCGCCCTTCTTCACCTTTTCTCCTTCAGAAACGATCGGTTTCTGGTTGATGCAGGTGCCCTGGTTAGAACGTGTGAATTTAATCAGTTTATATTTATGAGAATCGCCGTTTTTCTCTTTGATTACGATTTCATCGGCACTTACCTTAGATACAACACCGTCTTCTTTTGCAAGTACTGTAACTCCTGAATCTCTTGCGGCCTGGTATTCCATGCCGGTACCGATGATGGGGGAGTCGGTTCTGAGGAGCGGAACCGCCTGACGCTGCATGTTCGCACCCATTAATGCACGGTTCGCGTCATCGTTTTCTAAAAACGGAATCATTGCGGTAGCAACAGAAACCACCTGTTTGGGAGAAACGTCCATATAATCAACCTTGTCCGCTTCAACCTCTAAGATTTCATCACGGTAACGAACGGTAACTTTCTTTGCTGTGAAGTGACCTTTTTCGTCTAACGGTTCATTTGCCTGCGCAACGATGTAATTATCTTCCACATCTGCTGTCATATATTCAATTACGTCAGATACAACACCTTTTTTCTTGTCCACTTTTCTATACGGTGCTTCAATGAAACCGTGTTCATTGATGCGTGCATAGGTTGCAAGGGACGAAATAAGACCGATGTTCGGACCTTCAGGTGTTTCAATCGGACACATTCTCGAATAGTGAGAATAGTGAACGTCTCGAACTTCGAAACCTGCACGGTCACGGGATAAACCACCCGGTCCTAATGCAGAGAGTCTTCTTTTATGTGTGAGTTCCGCTAACGGATTCAGCTGATCCATGAACTGAGAAAGCTGAGAAGAGCCAAAGAATTCTTTAATCGTTGCAACAATCGGGCGGATATTGATTAATACCTGCGGTGTTACAATGTCTAAATCCTGAATGGTCATTCTTTCTCTTACGACACGTTCCATTGTGGAAAGACCAATTCTGAACTGGTTCTGCAAAAGCTCACCTACACAACGCAGACGACGGTTACCCAAGTGGTCAATATCGTCTGTTACGCCGATACCGTATAAAAGTCCAATCTGATAGTTAATAGAAGCGAAGATATCATCAATTACGATATGTTTCGGAATGAGTTCTTCCATTCTTCTTGTGAGCTGTTCTTTAATTTCTTCTTCTTCCTTGAAGTTTTCCAAAATATCGTCTAAAACGGCTTTTGAAACCTTTTCGCGAACGATATCGGAAACGTCAAAGGAAATGTATTCATTAATGTCAACCATATTATTGGAGAATACAACAACACTGCTGCCGTTTACATCTAAAACAACACGGTTCACACCTGCTTTTTCAATTGCTTCTGCTGTTTCCTTAGAAATATACTGGCCTGCGTCAACCATAATTTCACCGGTTTCAGGATTTACGATTGCATCTTTTGCAACCTGATTCTGAATTCTGGCAGAGATTGCGAGCTTTTTATTAAACTTATATCTGCCTACGCCTGCGAGATCGTAGCGTTTTCCGTCGAAGAGTAAACCGAATAAAAGACTCTTGGAGCTTTCTACCGTGGGGGGTTCGCCCGGACGGAGCTTTTTATAAATTTCCATCAATGCTTCATCGGAAGACTGAATGGAACTGCTCTTTTCAAGTGTATTTAAAAGCGCTTCTGTTTCACCGAATAAATCTAAGATTTCAGCATCGGTCTCTAAACCCAATGCACGGATTAAAACAGTTACGGGGATTTTTCGTGTTCTGTCAATACGAACAGAAAGCACGTCGTTTATGTCATTTTCATACTCAAGCCACGCGCCTCTATACGGAATAACGGTGGAAGAAAACAGTTCTTTACCGGTTTTGTCATGCTCCATTGCATAGTAAATACCGGGAGAACGAACCAACTGGCTTACGATAACACGTTCTGCGCCGTTGATAATAAAGGTACCCTGCTCGGTCATAAGCGGGAATTCACCCATAAAGATTTCCTGCTCTTTTACTTCGCCGGTTTCCTTATTAATTAAACGAACTTTTGCTTTTAAAGGTGCTGCGTAGTTTGTGTCTCTTTCCTTACACTCTTCCACAGAATATTTGATTTTGTTTCTTTCGATTTTATAATCGATAAACTCTAAAATCAGATTTCCTGTGTAATCGGTGATGGGGGAGATGTCACGCAAAACTTCCTTTAAGCCTTCCTCCAAAAACCAGTCATATGAGTTTTTCTGCACTTCAATCAGGTTTGGCATTTCTAAAACCTCATCGATTTTGGCATAACTCATTCTCTGATTTTTGCCCAACTGAATCGGATGTACCATAAGCTCAACCACCTCGTTAAAAATTTATATCTCGGCCTGTTTTTTAAAACTGCACTTCGTTCGCAAAAGAAACCGCTTAACGCGCGGTTTCACCACGCAGATGCAACCAAAAGTGCGGCCGTTAAAACCGAAATTTATGCATAATATTCCATCATAAGACTATTATGCATTATATTATACTAACACATTTCATTTTTAAAGTCAAGCATTTTTTTTTAAATTTTTGATTTTCTGCGTTTTTTCTGTCAAAATGCCTTATTCTTCCTTTTTTTCTTTTGTTTTTTTTGTGAAAATGAAACGAGTTTCTTCCTTATATATAGAGATGTAAATTCTTTGTAAACGGACTTGCT
>JAZRET010000288.1:0-2934 GCA_045660945.1 Congzhengia sp. | reverse complement strand
TGGCGCTGATCGGTGCTGTAAAAGGCTATCAGGTAAAAATCATCATGCCTGACTCCGTAAGTGAAGAAAGAAGAAAACTCGTCAATCATTACGGTGCAGAGGTCATTTTAATTCATGACGAAGGAAATATTGGTCTCTGTATAGAAGAATGTTTAAATCTCGCTTTAAAAATGAAAGCAGAAAACCCGAACGTCTTTGTTCCGCAGCAGTTTGAAAATCCGGCAAATACGGAAATTCAGAGAAAACAGACGGGCTTAGAAATCTTAAAGCAAGTCGGAAAACCCATTCACGGTTTTTGTTCCGGCATCGGTACCGGCGGCACCATTACCGGCATCGGCGAAGCACTAAAGGCAGAAAATCCCGATATGACAATCTGGGCAGTTGAACCGGAAGATGCGGCGATTTTATCCGGCGGTTCTATCGGAACTCATCTTCAGATGGGCATCGGCGACGGTCTCATCCCCGAAATTTTAAACACAGAAATTTATGATGATATTTGTATTATAAAAGATGAAGAAGCCATCAAAACGTCAAAAGAACTGGCTTCAAAGGAAGGGATTATGTGCGGTATCAGCAGCGGAACAAACGTTGCCGCGGCAATTAAACTCGCAAAACTCCTTGGAAAAGGAAAAACAGTGGTGACCGTTCTTCCCGATACGGCAGAGCGCTACTTCTCCACTCCCCTTTTTGATTAAGTTTAAAATGCACTACGATAAAATTTTATTGGAGGAAAAATTATGTTAGGAAACAAAAGACCGGATTCTATGGAACGCATCACAACAAACGAACTGGCAGACGCTTTTATTGAAGAGCAAATCGCGGACGTTCGTGCGCAGGTTGGCGACAAAAAAGTGCTTCTTGCTCTCTCCGGCGGTGTTGATTCATCCGTCGTTGCTGCACTTTTAATTAAGGCGATTGGCAAGCAGCTCGTTTGCGTTCACGTAAACCATGGACTTATGCGCAAAGGCGAAAGCGAAAACGTAATCGAAGTATTCAGAAATCAGCTTGATGCAAATCTCATTTATATTGATGCAACAGACCGCTTCTTGGATAAACTTGCAAATATCTCTGAACCCGAAAAGAAACGTAAAATCATCGGTGGAGAATTCATTGAAGTCTTCAATGAAGAAGCACGCAAATTAGACGATGTAGACTTTTTGGCACAGGGCACTATCTACCCCGACATTTTAGAATCTGACGGTGTAAAAGCACACCACAACGTTGGTGGACTTCCCGAAGATATGCACTTAGATTTGGTAGAACCCATTAAACTTTTATATAAAGACGAAGTTCGTGTTGTCGGAAGAAGATTAGGTCTTCCTTCTGAAATGGTTGACCGTCAGCCCTTCCCGGGTCCGGGCCTTGGCGTTCGTTGTCTCGGCGCAATCACACGCGACAGACTCCACGCGCTCCGTGAAGCAGACGCAATCTTAAGAGAAGAATTTGATATCTCCGGTTTAGCATCTAAAGTTTGGCAGTATTTCATCGCTGTTCCGGACTTTAAAAGCGTTGGCGTGAAAGACGATAAGCGCTACGAAGGCTGGCCGGCAATCATCCGTGCCGTAAACACTGTAGACGCGATGAGCGCAACCATTGAAGAAATTCCTTACGATCTGCTCCACAAAATTACAGACCGCATCACCAATGAAGTTCCCGGTATCAACCGTGTACTTTTAGACTTAACCCCGAAACCGATTGGCACAATCGAGTGGGAATAATTTCATAAAAAATATAAAGTGGCTTGAAACCCAGTGTTCAAGCCACTTTTAACAATTCTAGAGAGTGATTTTAAAATGATTTTGACAACACTTTGACAACAGTTTTATGTTGATTATGCATTTTTTGTAAATTTATTGACTTTTACTTAGATTTATGTTAAAATATGACTTATAAAAAGTGGGGTGACACTCTTGAAAAATAAATCTTTTTTTTCACAGATTATGTTGTTAGTTATTTTATCACTAGTTTGTGTTATTTTGACAGTTGGAATTGCTCTTTTTGTAGGTTCTTGCAATACAACACTTTTTGATTTCCAAAACCTAAATTTTGCCAATATGATACCAGTATTAATATTGGGTGGTTTTATCAGTTGTGTTGTTGTTGGAATAACAGTACTTTTTGTAGCAAGGTCAGTGTTTTTAAAAGTTAAAGATTATTTTATTGAAACAAATGAAAATAATGGGGGTAATAAAAAATGAATTGTACTAATCATCCAGAAGTTGAAGCGCAGGGTATGTGCGCATACTGTGGAAAACCTTTCTGTAATGATTGCCTTGTTGAGGTAAAAGGAAGAATGTATTGCAAAGGAGACCTTGGCAATGTTATTGATGAGGCAAAGCAATCTTCAAATGCACAACCTACAATTAACATTACTAATAGCAATGATAGTATTAATACAAACACTAATGTTAATGGTGGTTTTTATGGTGGTCCAAGAAAGAGCAAAATGGTTGCTTTAATTTTGTGTATTATTGGTTTCTTTGGCATTGGTGGTCTACATAGAATGTATGTAGGCAAAGTAGGTAGTGGTGTTCTCCATTTCCTTACATATGGTCTTTGCTGCATTGGTACAATAATTGATTTGATTTCAATTTTGTCTGGTGGTTTTAGAGATAGTTATGGACAACCTTTGGTATAAAACTAAAAATATTAACAGTAAAAAAAGACATACCTTACATTCTTTGGGTGTAGGGTTTGTCTTTTTTGTTATTCTGTTCATTTTAACAAAAATATTTTCTGTGTCTTTGTGCCCTATCAAGAACTTTTTTGGTGTTTCTTGCTTTGGTTGTGGAATGACAAGAGGTTTTATATCAATTTTAAATATTGATTTCAAAACTGCTTTTGAATATAATGTCTTGTCTATACCTTTATTTATAAGCATTGTTTTATATTTTATATGTTCTTTGATTGATGTTATCTTTGATAAGAACTATA
>JAZRET010000287.1:0-5934 GCA_045660945.1 Congzhengia sp. | reverse complement strand
TATTTTTGTCCCATCTGCTGTGCAACGGAGGCAAGTTGATGCTGTACCATACCGTCGGTTATGTATCTACCGAGCCAATCCATGCCGGGAATGTGGAAATATTCATAATGCGCCATGGCAGAACCGTTTGATGTCAGCTGCCACTGAAGGGTGTCCTCTAAAACAAGGTGTCCAGTCAGTTTTAAACCGTGACTGTCACACCATTCGCGGATTTGCTTCATAAAGGCATTTGAAAACATATCCGTAATCATTTTATAGAAATTGAAGCGAATCTGTTCGTGACCTTCGACAGGGAAGAAAAGTGCGTCTAAATGTTCGATTAAGTTGTCTCCGTAGCGCTTTTTATATTCGTCTTCCATTAAGAAACTCCAAGGGATACCGTCGCGGGAAACCTGCGGCTCATCGGTGAAAAAGCCTTCGATTTCGTTTCCGAAACGTTCGTAGTATGGCTCATACGAACACTCGATGAATTTCTTTACCACTTTTTCGTCCAGCGTATCTACATAAAACGGATTGATTTCGTAATAGTAGTAGTAATCGCCGATGTGGGCAAGTTGTGTTTCAGGATGATTTGGTTCTGATTCATAGCGCAAGTATTTTTGCTGGTATTCTACGCCAAGACCGTTTACCATACCACTTCCAAAGCCGCTGGGCCAACCATTTTCGTCGTAAGCCCATGCTTTCATACCACATTCTTTTGCTGCGTCGATGGAGGCTTTTACGTTTTCGAACCATTCTTCGCCCATGTATTCGGTTTCAAGACCGCCACGAGCGTGCATAAAGAATGCGCCAATGCCGACGTCATGCATTTTTCTGATTTGTTCTTTTGTTTCTTCGCAGTTTAGTTTTTCATTCCAACTCCAGAAGGGGATTGGACGGTATTTCTGCGGGATGTTTTTTAAGTCCATAGAAACACTCCTTTATATGTGAAAATTTATTATTTACAAGCTTTAACGGTATAGCCCTGTTCCGTAACGATTTTTGTAAGTGTTTCGCAGGGAATATCTTTTTCTAAAGTGATGATAGCGGTGCCACTCTCATGACTTACGAGCGCTTCTAAAACGCCGTCTAAATTCTCTAAACACTGCTTTACGCGTGCTTCACAGTGCGGACACATCATGCCCTCGATTTTCATTGTTTTTTCCATGGTTTTTTGCTCCTTTTTGGGTTTTATTTTTTTATCTTTTTTTCTACTTTTTAAATTTACGAAATTAAGCCTTAATGCGTTTGTCACAACGCAGAAACTCGATAAACTCATGGCAAAAGCGCCAAACATTGGGCTTAGCGTCAAACCAAACGCTTTTATAAATGCGCCTGCCGCAAGGGGGATGCCGATGGCGTTATAAATAAACGCCCAGAATAAATTTTCACGGATATTTTTTAAGGTGGCGCGACTTAATCGAATTGCGTATACTACGTCGGTAAGTCGATTTTTCATCAAAACAACATCTGCAGCGTCAATGGCAACGTCTGTTCCCGCGCCGATGGCAATACCGATGTCTGCAGTAACTAAAGCCGGTGCATCATTGATGCCGTCTCCCACCATGATGGTTTTCCCTTTTCGCTTCAGGCGAGAGATGACATGTGCTTTTTCCGTAGGAAGAACACCTGCAAATACTTCGTCAACTTCGACTTTTTCCTTTACCGCGTTTGCTGTGATGACGTTATCTCCTGTGAGCATCACGGTGTGAATTCCCATATTCTTTAAAGATGCGATTGCAGCTTTGCTGTCGTCTTTTATCTTATCTGCTACAGAGATGATGCCTAAAAATGCGTGCTCGGTTGCAAAAAAGAGGGGTGTTTTTCCGCTTTCGGAAAGAGTTTTTGCGATAGCTTCTGCCTCGGGAGGAATCGCAGAATGCTCTTTTATAAACGCTTTGTTTCCACCGAAAACGAGAGCATTTTCTCTTTTTGCAGAAAGTCCGTTTCCGGGGAAAACGGAAAAGTCAGTACAATCGATAAAGGGAAGCCCTTCTGTTATTGCTTTTTCTAAAATTGCAGTCGCGAGCGGATGTTCGCTTTTTGATTCTAAACTGTATGCATAAGAAAGAAGCGTGTTTTTATCTGTATCACCGAAGGGAAGAATGTCAGTCACAACGGGGCGTCCCTCTGTAATGGTTCCGGTTTTGTCTAATACAACAACTCCGGCGCGTCCTGTTTCTTCTAACGAAGTGGCGGTTTTAAATAATATTCCGTTTTTCGCGCCAACGCCGCTACCAACCATAATGGCAACGGGAGTGGCAAGTCCTAACGCACAAGGGCAACTGATTACCAAAACGGAGATGCCGCGCGAGAGCGCAAAGCCGAGCGTTTCATCCAAAGTGAGCCAAATAATCGTTGTGATTACGGCAATTCCAATCACAATCGGAATAAACACGCCTGAAACTTTGTCTGCAATCTTTGCAATCGGTGCTTTTGTTGCGCCTGCGTCTTGCACGAGCCGGATAATTTCAGAAAGAAAGGTATCTTCACCAACTTTTGCTGCGCGCACTTTTACAAATCCAGAAAGATTTACAGTGGCTGCGCTTACCATATCGCCTACCGCTTTATCGACAGGAATGCTTTCACCGGTTAAGGCAGATTCATCTGCTGCACAAAAACCTTCTATAATTTCGCCGTCTGCAGGAAATGCGCTTCCCGGTTTTACCAGAAAAATATCGCCCTTTTTGATTTCATCTGCGGGAATTTCCGTTTCTATTCCTTCACGGAGCACAAGTGCGGTTTTTGGTTTTAAATCGATTAGCGCTTTTAACGCATTTGTGGTTTTTCCTTTGGCGCGTGCCTCAAGTGTTTTCCCGAGGGTAATGAGCGCTAAAATAATTGCGGCAGATTCAAAGTAAAAATCGCCAAAATACATATCGGTCAGTGCATAAGCCGGGTTTGAATAAACATTTATCATAAACCCTAACAGAAATGTGCTATATATAAATGATGCGCCGGAGCCAAGTGAGACTAACGTATCCATATTTGGCGCGCCGTGAAATGCCGCTTTTGTACCGCTTATGAAAAAATCTTTATTGATGAAGATTACGATTGCGGAAAGCGCCATTTGTAAACATCCGTTTGTAATCGGGTGCGAAAATGCATCCGGTAAAGGAAGTCCCCACATTTTGTGTCCCATTGAAATATACATCAAAAGAAGTGAGAAAAGCAAAGATAAAACAAGTCTTTTTATCAGATGGGGCGTTTTGGAGTCAAAAAACGCGTCTTCCTTTTTGTTTTTTTCGTCTTTTAAAGAGGCGCCGTATCCTGCCTTTAAAACGGCGTGGATAATCGCATCATCTTCAGCCGTGCCGTCAACGCTCATGGAATTTGTGAGAAGATTCACAGAGCAAGATGTGACGCCATCTACACCTGATACGGCTTTTTCCACACGCGCGCTGCATGCAGCGCAACTCATTCCTGTAATACAAAACTGTTTCAAACATCCTGCCTCCTTTATTTCATCAGTTTTTGCATGGTTTTTATCAGTTCATTCATTGTTTCGTTTTTCCCTGCTTTCATATCTTCTGCCACGCAGGTTCTGATGTGCTCAGAAAGAAGTTCTTTGTTAAATGCATTTAAGGCAGCGTTAATTGCCGAAACCTGCGTTACAATATCTGTGCAATAAGCATCATTTTCAACCATGTTGCGAATGCCGCGCACTTGCCCTTCGATGCGGCTTAAGCGATTTAAAAGCGCGCGATATTCCGCTTCGCTGCGTGCCTTTTTCTTCGTACTATTGTCCATTTTCACAAAGCCCTCCTTTCTTGATTTCAAATACCCCTAGGGGGTATATTTTCATTATATCGTGAAATGGTAGATTTGTCAATAGGTTTTTGCGATAAATTCGGGTAGTTTCGTTGACTTTTTCGAGGGGAAATGTTAGAATAATATCATAGGCATGGATACCAATATCAAATGTTGTCAAAAGGAACGGTGCTATGAAAAAACATAAGAAACTCTATACGGTGATCATATTGTTAGTTATTGTGGTTTTGGTATTTGCTATTAATTGCATAAAAATATGTTCCATAAAGCCAGATACAGACGATGTTTATAAAATGTTTCAAGATAGATACCGTAGTGAAAATGTTGATATATGCATATTGGACTATGATTCTGTAACTGGAGCAAGTTGGCGTGTGGAACAATCCACAAATAAAGATTTAGAAAATGAATATGTTTGCCTTAATACAATTTGTAATCCTAGGTTGTTAAAAATGAATAAAGAATTTGAACTTGATAATATGGCGAAATATGTCGTAGTGATTGACAAAAATATCACTCAAACGAAAGTAGATAATAAAGAGGTTGATGTTCTTAAAGCGAGAGAAATTGTGATAACAAACTTTTATTATAACTATGATGAACTTGAGGATATAAGGTTTGGTGAGCTAACTTTTGGCGGCAAACTTAAAGCGGTCATTGCTTTATTCGTACCGAAATTCAGATTGCAACTGTAATATATTTTGAGAAACTTGGCACGAACCTATCGAAAAAAGTCGAAAGGAGAATGAAGAATGAAAAAGCGGTTTTTAATACTTGTAACTATTATTGCTCTCGTTTTAGTAATATGTGCATTTAACTATAAAGAGATTTATTATTGTTTTTATCCTTTTGACAGAATTACAGGAAAATATGAGATTACTGTAAATGGCAAAGAAATAGATACTGTTGATGAGTATTATGAGTATGAAACAGGTGAGAAAATAAGACTGGAAAATGATACAGAGAACTTTAAAATAAAAGGTGGATATGGTCTTCATACAATTGGATTCGTATTAAATGCTGATATGTTATATCAGTTGACTAATGATGAAAAGTTTATGGAATATGGAAATGTTGATTTATCAATTGCTTATTTTAATACAAATGGGTGGCATATTTCAACTCTTGATATAGAATTTGATATTGTCAAGGAAAATGAGGAATGGTATGTTTTTTGTGATGTTGAGCTAAAAGAGCCAACAGAAGACTATAAAATAACGACTTCCAATAAGTCAAGAAAAATAAAATTAGATGAAATTAAAAATTCAGTATTGTTTATCGGTCTATAATTTTTGATTCTATCCTAACACTAGTCTATTATAAAAAAGCGAGGTGACTAAAAATGAAGAGAATTACGCTGGGAATTTTGGCGCACGTTGACTCGGGCAAAACCACGCTTTCCGAGGGAATGCTCTATTCATCCGGCGATATCAGAAAACTAGGAAGAGTGGACCATAAAAACGCATTTTTAGACACCCACGATTTAGAGCGTGAGCGCGGGATTACCATTTTTTCAAAGCAGGCGATGATGCATCTTCCCAATACGGAAGTAACCATTTTGGATACGCCGGGACACGTGGATTTTTCGGCAGAAACCGAGCGCACGCTTCAGGTTTTGGATTATGCAATTTTAGTCATCAGCGGAACAGAGGGCGTGCAGAGTCATACGAAAACACTTTGGAGACTCTTAGAGCGTTACAGCGTGCCGACATTTATTTTTGTAAATAAGATGGACATCGCAACCTATAGCAAAGAAATCGTGCGCGAGGAAATCAGGCAAAAACTTTCCTGCGTAGATTTTACAGATACAAAGAGTGAAACGTTTTATGATGAACTCGCGATGTGCGACGAAGCGTGTATGGAAGAGTTTTTGGAAACCGGCGCGGTTTCAGATAACGCAATCAAAGAAGCGATCCGCGCGCGAAAAGTATTCCCTTGCTTTTTCGGGGCGGCGCTGAAACTTACAGGTGTAGAAGAACTTTTATCGGGGCTTGACCGTTTTACAGAGCAGCCGCGAGGAGAAAAAGAATTCGGCGCAAAGGTTTTTAAAATCACGGAAGATGCGCAGGGAAATCGTTTGACGCATATGAAAATCACAAGCGGCGAACTCAAGGTAAAATCTTTGGTGCGTACGGGAGAAACGGAAGAAAAGGTAAACCAAATCCGCCTTTATTCCGGCACGAA
>JAZRET010000286.1:0-8058 GCA_045660945.1 Congzhengia sp. | reverse complement strand
GAAAGTAAAAGGACGGTTTTCCAAAGTCATTCGGATCAAATTCATCGCCGTCTTCATAGCGCACCATCTGTCTTTTGGTGTTTCCGTTTTCATCGGTAACATCTAAATAACTGTGACTTCCGTAGTGGTTGGGATCATCGTCCCAGAAAGCCTGCGCGCCGACTTCTTCGCCGCCGATCATGATCGGACCTGCTGCAGCCTGTACGGTATGTTTATGGACGGGATTCCAAACCGCCATATGTTTATGAAGCTGGCGTACATTTTCGCCTTGTGTTTCAAACACTTGTTCCTGCGGAATTTCCTTCCATTCGCTCCAGGTCTTGCCGTTGTCTTTGCTTTCACGGAAAGAACGACCGGTGGGGAAATCGCTGATATGCTGTTCTGTTTTGGTTTCAATCAGATGAAGACCTTCTCTGTCTCGATAATGTTGTGCGTAAAGTTCCATCGCATCTTCTTCGAGCGCTGGATGATAAAGAATGCGTTCTACGTTCATAACATAACCTCCAAAAAGAGTTTTTTCAGTTGTTTTTAGTATACAATAGAAACGCATTTGAAGTCAATTGCAAATCTGGACAATGTTTACATGTTTTGTCCATTTTGAAATATTTTTTCAGGCAGAAAACAGAGTATAAAATCGCAAAAGATATTGACAGAGAAAATACAGCATCAGAAATGTTTTAAAAGTTGTTAATTTGGGTGCTCGCCTTTTGTCTATATAAAAAACGTGACCCCCGGAAGAATTTTTCATCTCACTTCGGGGGTCACTTCTGTTCGCTTGTTTCTAACATATTTTTTCGTCCTGTTTTTTACTTTTTTTCTTTTACGACATCAATACTCTTTTTTAACAACTTGGCTTTCAAATTTTTTGTTCTGTAAGGAGAACGTCCCTGATTGTTTTTTGTATTTCATCTGTTGTAAAAGTTTTTTTGTTTTTGACTTTTATGATGTTCTGATGTTTTCGTCTTTCATTTTTCTCATCTATATAAAAATCTATTGAAACGTTACACCGTCGTGTTTGTTGCTATGTTTTTGTGTCTTGTGGTTTGTGGTTTGTGTTGTTTTATCAGAACAGTTTCAAGTCTTTTTGTCTAGTACATTGGACTCAACCCTCCTTCCTTTCTTTGTCTTAATTGTAGCATAAAGGAGTGCCTGTTTTCAATTGACATTTTATAAAAATCGAAGGGAGCGATTTTGTTTAAAAGGGAGAATTTTAAGTAAAATCAAAAGTTTTTATTTACAAACGGATTTTTTTCGTGATATAATAAAGATGTTGAGCGTTTTAAAAACCATATATTCATGGAAATAGAATAGAAAAAATGCAGCACTTTTATGTGCTGCATTTTTATTTTTTTCTTTTATAAGGAGATGCTTCATCCGTTAAATCTAACAGATAGTCGACGCTGGTGTTATAAAATTTTGCCAATTCAATCAAAACCTGCGTAGGAATGTCACGCGTTCCAAGTTCATAGCGGGAATACGCTACTTGTGAACAATGTAGATATTCTGCCAAATGTCTCTGCAACAAATCACGATCTTCTCGCAATTCACGAATTTTTCGGTACATAATATCACCTCGAAGCAATTATACTATAAACCAAAATGGTATCTTGACAAATAAACCAAAATGGTTTATAATATAGCAAACCGTCTTGGTTTATTATATGTTTTGGGAGGATACCTTTATGAAAAGCAAATTTAACTATGCAAAGCAACCGAGAAAATGCATTTGCAGACGACTGGTTAGTTTATTGTTATTGGCGTGTATGACGATCTCTTTTGGTCTCGTCGCTACCGCCCAAGAGCCAATCAAGGTATTTGTTGATGATGTTCAAGTGCAATTTGACGTAGAACCTCGCATCATAGACGACAGAACCATGGTACCGATGAGAGCGATTTTTGAAGCAATCGGAGCGGCAGTCACTTGGGATGGCGCAAATCAAAAGATAATCGCATACAATGATGTGTATTTTGTTGAGGCAACCATTGGCAGTAAAACGATATTGGTAAATGGAAAAGAAATCGTAACGGATGTTGCTCCTTTGATTATCGACGGAAGAACGTTGGTCTCTGCTCGCTTTGTGGTGGAAGCATTTGATTGTAATGTGAAATGGAATGGAGATACCAGGACGGTAGACATTAAAACGAATCCTGTTAATCCCGACAAGGTAGAGCCCGGATGGGAATCTTCTTCATCGTCCTCGTCGTCCTATAAGCCTTCGTATACACCCAGTACGCAGACATC
The DNA here is from genome assembly GCA_045660945.1 of Congzhengia sp. Lineage (GTDB taxonomy): Bacteria > Bacillota > Clostridia > UBA1381 > UBA9506 > Congzhengia. The sequence continues at coordinate 5,816 of JAZRET010000286.1, read as the reverse complement.
GTACTATTATCCTGGAACAACCATTCCAACCTATACAAGCGTGACGGGTGTGACTTTAAAAGAGATTTATAGAGGTACTACTGCCACGATTTATAACTACCCGCACACGAAAGTCGGCAAATACTATGAAGTAGTAGATTATATGAGTTATTTAAGGGATTGTGGCTGGTCGGAGTATTCGACAGAACAAGATGCTGAGAGCATCTCATGGTATTATACAAAAGGCTATGATATGATAGGTATTTCATATCATAGCCAATATGGTGAGGTGTGGATTCTTGTTTCAAACTAAAGAAAAAGGACTGCAGAATTTCTGCAGTCCTTTGCTTTTTTCTTTAGTTATCCGTAAACGCGCATCTTGCAGCACATTTGGCAAGACAAGCAGTCGATGTGATTGCCAGCGTAAAGAAGGCAAGTAGTGCGCCCGTAATCACTGCGCCGATTATGCTCGTTGCAGAAAATGTAATGCCCAAAAGCACAATGGCAACGAGGATAGTACCGATAAGCCCCGTGAGCAGCGCAGTTAAAACTGAGCAGACACAACCACGTACACTTGCATTTTTTACCACAGATAAAACAAGCGGCAGCACCAAAAGATAGACTACGGCGATGCCGAATAGTACCCATAAAAATGCAGGTGTTACGGTAATCACTGCCATAAAACGCAAGAAGGCCGTCACAATACCGACGATAATACTAACGACAACCGCCGGCAAAATGCAGGAAAATTTTTCACAGCAAGATCCATTTATCATATTATCACCTCCGATACAGTATATGAAAAATAAGAAAAAATGCGACAAAGTTCGACAATTTGGCGTGCGTCGGCGGCAAATAGAGCATATACATACATGAAAAAAATTGTAAACGATATAATAAAATTAATAAAAAATTCTTTTCTTTTTCAAAAAATTGTGATATACTAAGTTTTGTTGAGGATTTTTTCCATAAAAAGGGAATATAATTGCAGCGTTGTGCGATTATAAAAGGAGGAAAAACATTGGAAAAAAACGTGAAAACCAAAGACTTATTTTGTTGTGAAAATGAAATTTTAAAGCCACTTTTTGATGACGCGGAATACCCTTGGGAGATTCTTCCTAAGATTAAAGAATATATTTTGGCATTAATCGAAAAGGGCATTCCGGGATACACAAAACTTTCCGATGGGGTTTTGGTGGGTGAAAACGTAAAAATTTATCCCACAGCAACCATCGAGCCTCCGGCAATCATCGGCTCGGGCACAGAAGTGCGCCCCGGCGCATTTTTAAGAGGTAGTGTTATCACGGGTGAAAACTGCGTATTGGGAAATTCTTCGGAATTCAAAAACTGCGTTTTATCCGACAAGGTGCAGGCGCCTCATTATAATTATGTGGGCGATTCTGTACTTGGGTATCATGCACATATGGGCGCGGGCTCTATTTGCTCCAATTTAAAGAGCGACGGAAAACCGGTTGTAATTCACGGAGATGAAAACTATGAAACCGGTCTTCGTAAAATCGGAGGCATTTTAGCAGACGGCGCAGACATCGGCTGCGGATGCGTGTTAAATCCCGGCACGGTGATTGGCAAAAACACTTCTGTTTATCCCCTAAACGCACTTCGCGGCGTGTATCCTGCCGACTCTATCGTAAAGGCACCTGATAACATTGTAAAAAGAAAATAATTTTTTATCATAGAAAGTGAGGCAAAACGATGAAATTTATTACAGTTGACAGTTATGAAACATTAAGCAAACACGCGGCAAACCTCATTGCAGCACAGGTTTTGGTAAAACCCAATTGTGTGTTGGGCCTTGCAACAGGTTCCTCTCCTTTGGGAACATACGCAGAACTTGCGAAAAAATGTGATGCAGGCGAGTTAGACTTTTCCGGCGTAACATCTGTGAACTTAGATGAATATGTTGGTTTAGACGGCACAAATGACCAGAGTTACCGTTATTTTATGGATACGAATCTGTTCCAGAAAATCAACATTCCTTATGAAAGAACAAACGTGCCGAATGGCTGTGCGGATGATATGAAAAAAGAAGGCGAACGCTATGATGCATTAATTGCATCTTTAGGAGGCATTGATCTCCAACTTCTGGGTATTGGTTTAGACGGTCACATCGGCTTTAACGAACCCGATAACTGCTTTACAAAAGAAACACATGAAGTAACACTTGATCCTTCCACTATTGAAGCAAATGCACGTTTCTTCGCATCAAAAGACGATGTTCCCACAAAGGCAATCACAATGGGTATGCAGGCAATCATGCAGGCAAAGAAAGTGCTCTTAATTGCAAACGGCAAAAACAAAAAGGATATCTTGGAAAAATCCTTGTTTGGACCAATTACACCGGAAGTTCCGGCGTCTATTTTACAGCTTCATCCGGACTTGACAGTCATTTACAGCGAAAACTAATTTTAAAACCGCTCTGCGATAACAGAGCGGTTTTTTTGTTGCTTTTCGCGTTGTTTTATGATAAAATGGGAATGAATTTAAAAAAACCCGATACATATATAATGAAGAAGTATTTCATTTAACGGGAGGAACATACATGCAAAAAGATCAAGACGGAAAATATTTAGAAGAACTGTCAAAATCCTATAAAAACAGAAGCGCAGCACTAAGTGAAATCATCAACCTAAATGCGATTTTAAATCTTCCAAAAGGCACAGAGCATTTTATGAGTGATTTACACGGAGAACACGAAGCGTTTTCACATATTCGCAAAAATGCGTCCGGCGTCATTCGCAGAAAGGTAGATGCATTATTTCAAAACAGTTTAACCGAACAGGAACGCGCAGAACTTTCTACGCTCATTTATTATCCGGAGGAAAAATTAGACCGCATCTCGGCAAAAGACACTATATCGGATGATTGGTGCCGCGTAACGCTCAGAAGACTACTGGACGTTTGTCGGTTTGTGAGCAGTAAATATACGCGCTCGAAAGTGAGAAAACACTTAAAACGTGCAACAAACGGCCATGCTTATATCATTGATGAGCTTATAAATAACGATTACGATGTCGTAAATAAAGAACAGTACAATGATAATATCATAAAGAGCATTATCTCTTTGGGATCGGCGGAGGAGTTTATTGTATCCGTTTGTGCGGCGATCAAAAGTATGGTAATTGACCATTGGCATATCGTGGGCGACATTTTTGATCGTGGCGCAAGGGCAGACCTTATTTTAGAAGAACTCGCGGATGAAACTTCCATTGACATTCAGTGGGGAAATCATGATGCACTTTGGATGGGTGCGGCGGCAGGCTCGAGAGTTTGTATCGCAACCGTTTTAAACAACTCGATTACATATAAAAATTTAGATGTTGTAGAAATCGGATACGGCATCTCTCTTCGTCCGCTTTCGATGTTTGCAAACGAAACGTATCAGAATACGGATGTTTCCTGCTTCATGCCGAAAGGAAATTCGGGGGGAGATATCTTTAAAAGAGATGACGATGCACTTGTTGCAAGAATGCACAAAGCAATCAGCATCATTCAGTTTAAACTCGAGGGACAGACCATTTTGGCAAACCCCGACTATGATATGTCCCACAGACTTCTGCTAGATAAAATCAATTGGGATAAGGGAACAATTCAGGTTGGAGAGCACGCCTATCCTTTAAAAGACACCGATCTTCCGACTGTTGATAAAAATGACCCTTATACACTCACAGAGGGTGAATCGGAAGTGATGCAGTATTTGAAAAATGCGTTTATGCGTTCTGAAAAACTGCAAAAACACATTCGCTTTTTATATGAAAAAGGCGAGATGTATACGGTGTTTAATAAAAACCTATTATTCCATGGATGCATCCCGATGAATGATGAGGGGGAATTTATGCGTCTTTCCGCTGCACAGGGAAAAAGCGGAAAGGAACTGATGGACTTTTGTGATCGCGTTGCCCGTCAGGGGTATTTTGCAAAAGAGGGAAGTTTAGCCAAAAAATACGGAAAAGATTTTCTGTGGTTTTTATGGTGCGGAAAAGATTCTCCGCTTTGCGCAAGAAAGAAAATTACTACATTTGAGCGTGTGTTTATAGAGGATGAAACGACATGGGAAGAACCGAAAAACGGGTATTATTCCTGCTGGAACGATGAAAAAACCGTTTTAAAAATTTTAGCAGAATTTTCTCTTTCGGATGAACACTCGCATATTATTAACGGTCACGTTCCCGTGCAATTTAAAAATGGGGAAGATCCCATAAAGGCGGGCGGAAAACTCATTTTAATTGACGGCGGTTTCTGCAGAGCTTATCAAAAATCTACGGGAATTGCCGGGTATACGCTTATCTATAATGCTGACGGAATGCGCATTTCTGCGCACGAACCGTTTCGGGGGGTGGAAAGCGCGATTACGAACAATGAGGATATCGTTTCAGAAACGGTTATTTTTGAACGCGCGCTTGACAAAATCCGCGTAAAAGATACCGATAACGGAAAAAGAATCTCTGAAAAAATAGCGGACCTTACAAAACTTCTGGAATGTTTTGAAACGGGTATGATTAAAGAACGCATCTAAATAAAAAGAAAAAAGGCATCTGCTTTCGCAGATGCCTTTTTGATTGCTTTTTTAATTTTCTCCCAAAGAATCTTTTGCTGACGTCGTCACTTTTTTTGTGTAGCAAGAAAACGCATCGCCTATTAATGCGCTGTCAGGCTTTTTGGTAAATGAAGATACTAAGGGGACGATAACTAAGCCCGCCACCATAGAGATGACACCAACGTTAATGGGAGATGTCCAGAATGCAGGAAGTCCCAAGAAGTTTTGTCCCAAACTGTTTGCCATGTTTAAAAGCATAATGCCGACACCAAAAATGTAGGAGCACCAAACAGATGCTTTTGTCGCGTTTTTCCAGTATAACCCGTATAAGAACGGCGCTAAAAATGCGCCTGCCAGAGCACCCCATGAAATACCCATCATTTGGGCGATAAAAGTAACTTTGCTCTTTGCCTGAACGATGGCGATGAGTGCCGAGATCGCGATAAATACCACAATGAAAATCTTCATCACGTTTACTTGCTTTTTCTCGCTCATATCTTTTACCACGGTGCCTTTGATGAAGTCAAGTGTTAAGGTAGAACTTGACGCGAGTACCAAAGAAGATAAAGTAGACATCGAGGCGGAAAGCACCAAAATAATTACGACACCGATTAAAACGTCGGGGATTTTTTCCATCATGGCAGGAATAATTGCATCAAAACCGCCGGTTGCTACTGCGTCAGGCGTAACAGCAATTCTTCCAAAACCACCTAAGAAGTAGCAACCGCCTGCGACAACGAGCGCAAAAATGGTGGAAATAATGGTGCCTTTGCTGATGTCCTTTTCGCTCTTGATTGCGTAAAACTTCTGTACCATCTGAGGCAGTCCCCATGTGCCGAGTGAAGTTAAAATCACGACAAATGAAAGCGCTAAAGGTTCAGGCCCGAAGAACGAAGCAAACACGCCGGGCATATTGGATACGGTCGTATCAGAAACCGAGGCGACCTCAAAAAGAGATGCCATAAATCCGCCGTGGGAATTTAAAACGGCGAGAACGACCGCAACGATTCCAAAGAGCATAATAATGCCCTGGATAAAATCGTTAATAGCGGTTGCCATGTAGCCGCCAGCCGTGACGTAAATACAAGTTAAAACTGCCATAATCAGCACGCACCATGCGTAGTCAATTCCCGGAAACGCCATAGAAAAAAGACGGGAAAGCCCGTTGTAAAGTGACGCGGTGTAGGGAATTAAAAATACGAAAATGATTAAAGATGCGCCAAGTTTTAATGCTTTGCTTCCAAAACGCTTTTCAAAAAATTCGGGCATTGTCGCAGAAGAG
>JAZRET010000285.1:0-3278 GCA_045660945.1 Congzhengia sp. | reverse complement strand
ACGGCACGGATTGCCGCATTCATACCCGGAGCGTCACCGCCACTGGTTAATACACCAATTTTTTTCATAGAATATATCCTCTTTTCGATCTTTGCTATTAAAACATTTTGTCAATTAAAACATTATGTCCCTCTTCCACTTCCGATTCCGGAAGCAGAATTTCATAACATCCATATTGACCTACACCGCTCCCGCCGATGGAGCGCACTTTCACCAAGAGTCCCGCATCGCGCAAAAGTTTTTTTAACATTTCCGCTGTTTCTTTCGATTGTGTAATAAAAATGACTGTCCACACGATGCGTTCCTCCTTTTTTCCTTATCTTACTTTTTCTCTGATTTCTTTGGTAATCTTTTCGATGAACTCTTCTTTTGAAATCTGACCGAGTTCACCTTCTCTTCTTGAACGAACGCTTACTGCGCCTGCTTCTGTTTCCTTTTCGCCCACGATGAGCATATAAGGAACTTTTTCAAGTTGTGCTTCACGGATTTTGTAGCCAATTTTTTCGTTTCTTTCGTCTACTTCAACGAAAACGCCGTTTGCACGAAGCATTTTTGCGTATTCTTTTGCGTATTCCTTCTGTTTATCGGTAATCGGCAGGATTTTCGCCTGAACCGGTGCAAGCCATGTCGGGAACGCACCTGCATATTTTTCAATTAAGAGTGCAAGTGTTCTTTCATAGCAACCGATAGAGGTTCTGTGAATGATATACGGATTCTTTTTAGAACCGTCACTATCTGTGTATTCCATACCGAATTTTTCGGCAAGCATCTGGTCAACCTGAATGGTAACGAGTGTGTCTTCCTTACCAAATACGTTCTTAATCTGAATATCGAGTTTCGGGCCATAGAATGCCGCTTCACCAATGCCCACTTTATAATCAAGACCAATATCATCCAAGATTTTCTTCATGGTGCCTTGTGCTTCGTTCCACTGCTCCTCTGTTCCGGCATACTTTTCGCGATTATCCGGATCCCACTGAGAGAATCTGTAGGAAACGTCTTCATAAAGACCTAGCGTTTCGAGCATTTCGTTTGTGAGCTCTAAGCAGCTTCTGAATTCTTCCTCAAGCTGATCAGGACGGCACATTAAGTGGCCTTCTGTAATCGTGAACTGACGCACACGAATGAGTCCATGCATTTCGCCGGACGCTTCGTTTCTAAAGAGTGTGGATGTTTCGCCGTAACGAAGCGGTAAATCACGATAACTTCTCATTTTAGAAAGATATGCCTGATACTGGAAAGGACAGGTCATCGGACGAAGTGCAAACACTTCTTTGTCGCTGTCGGGGTCGCCCATAACAAACATACCGTCACGATAGTGGTCCCAATGGCCGGACACTTTATAAAGGTCAGATTTTGCCATTAAAGGCGTTTTTGTTCTGAGCCAGCCGTGTGCTTCTTCAGTATCCTCTACCCATCTTTGCAGCGTCTGCAGGATTTTCGTTCCCTTCGGGAGCATAATCGGAAGACCCTGACCAATCATATCAACTGTTGTAAAGATTTCAAGTTCACGGCCAAGTTTATTATGGTCACGTTTTCTTGCTTCTTCTAAAGCAGCTAAATGCTCTTCCATATCGGATTTCTTTGTGAAAGCTGTTCCATAAATTCTCTGGAGCATTTTATTCTTTTCATTACCGCGCCAATATGCGCCTGCAGTACCTGTTAAGCAAAATGCCTTTACTTTTCCGGTTGAAGAAACGTGAGGGCCCGCACAAAGGTCTGTAAACTCGCCCTGCTCATAGAAACTGATTTCTGCATCTTCGGGAAGATCTTCGATGAGTTCTACTTTATAGATTTCCCCTTTTTCTTCAAAATATTTGAGTGCATCGCTTCTTGATTTCGTGAAGCGTTTTACGGGCAGATTTTCTTTTACGATTTTTTTCATTTCTGCTTCGATGGATTTTAGAATTTCCGGTGTGAAGGAAACATCTACATCGATATCATAATAAAAACCGTTTTCAATTGCCGGACCGATGGCAAGTTTTGCTTCAGGATAAAGACGCTTCACCGCCTGCGCCAAAATGTGCGAAGCGGTGTGTCTTAATGTATCTTTACCTTTCTGGTCATCAAATGTTAAGAAATTTACGGTGCAATCAGAATCTACTACAGTGCCCATATCAACAACTGTGCCATCTACTTCTGCAGCGAGTGATGCACGCATCAAACCTTCACTGATATCGCCCGCTATCTGATAGAGCGCCTTCGGCTCATCATATGAAAGTTTGCTTCCGTCTTTTAACGTTATATTCATAACTGACGCCTCCAAGTTTTATCTTAAATTAGTTTTCTTCGTTCTTTGCGTTTTCTAAATCGTTTAACGCATCTTTTCTGGAAAGACTGATTTTGCCTGTCTTTTCGTCCACTTCCATAACTTTAACCATGATTTCATCGCCAACGTTTACAACGTCTTCAACTTTTGCAACACGTCTGTTTTCAAGTTTAGAGATGTGAACCAAACCTTCAACGCCGGGGATAAATTCAACGAATGCACCAAATGCAGTTACGGTTACAACAGTACCTTTAAAGATTTTGCCGATTTCAATTTTTCCGCAGATTGCATCGATAATTTCCATTGCGCGGTTTGCCATTTCTTCGTCGCAAGTTGCAACAAATACGGTACCGTCATCTTCAATATCAATCTTTGTCTGTGTTTCTGCAACGATCTTCTGAATTACTTTACCGCCGGAACCGATAACGTCACGAATCTTATCGGGATCGATGTGCATGGTGTAAATCTTCGGAGCGTATTTAGAAAGGGTTTCTCTCGGAGCAGGAATTGCCTTGAGCATTACTTCATCTAAGATATAGTTTCTTGCGTCTTTTGTCTGCGCGAATGCCTGCTTGATAATTTCAGGTGTCAAACCGTCAATCTTAATATCCATCTGAATTGCTGTGATACCTTCTTTTGTACCTGCAACTTTAAAGTCCATGTCGCCGTAGAAGTCCTCAAGGCCCTGAATATCAACCATTGTGATAAAGCGGTCGCCTTCTGTAACAAGACCTACAGAAATACCTGCAACAGGTGCTTTAATCGGAACACCTGCGTCCATGAGTGCCAAGGTGCTACCGCAAACACTTGCCTGAGAGGTACTACCGTTAGAAGATAACACTTCAGATACTAATCTTAAAGAATACGGGAATTCTTCTACGCTCGGGATAACGGGCTCGAGTGCACGTTCAGCCAAAGCACCGTGACCGATTTCACGTCTTCCGGGACCTCTTGAAGGTCTTGTTTCGCCTACGCTGTAGGAGGGGAAGTTATAGTGATGCATATATCT
>JAZRET010000284.1:0-6782 GCA_045660945.1 Congzhengia sp. | reverse complement strand
TCTGTAGTGCACACTATAGCCGTCGCTTGATTCAGAAGAGATGCCTGCGTACTCTGCATTTTTATGAAATACATCACAAAGCTCTGAAAGCGCAAAAAGGATATTCGTGTCTGCTTTTTTGATGCGCCCCATGGTGGCGGCGTTTAAAAACGCCGCCGCTTTGGGTAGTACACGGGAAAATTCGGACTCGGAAAGAGAACCACCGAAGGTATCTTTATAAAAGCCGTAATCCATCCAATCCATTTTCGTCACCTACTTACGCTTTTGTGCTCACAAAGATACCCTTTGTTTTGTTGTCATAAACAAATGCATCGTGGTAGAGTCTGAACTGGAATTTCCACATATCTTTATCCTGGTTTTCGTCGGGAGTAAAGATTTTCGGCATTGCAAACTTCTGCACCTGCAGAACAGAGCCCGGATACACTAACATAAAGTTAATATCCTTTGCATCATCTGCTCTTTTAAAGCCACAGTCAGTAGCGCCGTTTGCCAAATCAATTTTGGAAACAAATCTGGATGTAGGAACATAAACTACCTGCATACCGTTATAACTTCCCATGATGGTGTTTACTGCAGCATCACTGCCGTAACAACGGGAAACAGACTGATTGAGGAGCATCTGAAGGTCGGAGTTTACGAATAAAACTCTGCCTTCTTCCGGAATTTCTGCTGCATCCATCTGCTTTTTCGCGTTATCAATTGCCGCTAAAATGTTTTCAGCATCGAGTGTTTCTTCAGAAGTTAAGATACCCTCTGTCTGCGCATATTTTGCGAATCTGTACGCATCAATTTCAGGAATAACCCATTCGCGCATGAAACTGCCGGTAACTGCACCAAAAGCAAGGCCCAGTGTTTCTTCATCGTCCATACGGTCGATGGCAAGTTCCTTACCACGCTCTACATCTAACGTCATAGATTCCCATACAGCCGTTACATCACCCTTCGGATAGCCGTCTGTTCTGGAATAGTCGCCGAGTCCAGTTGTGGAAGTTTTTAAGATCTGTACTTTGTTCGCACCCACAAAATTTACCTGGGTGTCGTTGTCTAAAATCTGTGTGACGGACTGCTTTTTATAAATATCGTCAATCACCGGAAGAAATTTTTCTGCTAATGTAATAGAATTTGCCATTTAAAATTACCTCTCTTTTTTAGTTTAATTTTGCTCCGGCTCTGGCAAATTGTGTGAAACTGTCGGTGTTTTGCGCCGCCGGGGCATGTCTCATGCCGGAAGCTATAATTCCGTCGTGAAACAAATAACCGCATTCATTTTTCACACGTTCCGCTTGCTCGCGGATGCCAACATAGCCTTCCTCTGTTTTTTCAATTGCAGTTCGGTCAATTAAAGCACCTGCGGCCTTTAGATTTTTCGCGCCAATCCCTGCAAGCACTTTTCCGATTTCGTGTTCTAATTCCACGCCGTAAAGTTTTTCTTTTAAACCGTCTCGCTCGTTCTTCAGCGCTTCCATATCGTTTGTCGCCGCATCCAAGTTTTCCCTTAAGGTTAAAAGCTCGTCCGCATTATTTTTAAGCGTTTCCATTTGACTTACGTAGTCTGCGTTCTCTTTTTCCAATCGGTCGAGTTTTTCTTTTAAGTTGGACACGGATTGTCCGTGCTGTGCCATAATTTTATCCGTTACTGCTTTGGATAAGCCAAGCTCACCCGTTAAAAATTCTCTTTTCATAACTGTTCCTTTCTTCGCTTTTTATCGGGACGCGCACCGTAATTTGCGCAAATTTTGCGCTTATCAAAAAACGGTTTGGTTATTTCCCCTCCCCGTTTTCTTTTGAAGGTGTTACTGTTTCTACTTTTTCTAAATCCATTGAGCGCACCTTTTCTTCTGCCATTTTGCGCGAAAGTTTATACACGCGACAAAGGTATTCTGCACTGTCTATGATGTTATTTTGTTTTTCGAGTAGTGCACGTTCTGCGATTGTCTCTGCATCTTCGATAATAGAGTCATCAAAGTTAATTGTGATTTCTGTATCCGGGTTGAACCCCTCAAGATATAAAACAGCGCGCACAAGCTCACGTATGACACGTTCTGCGACCAACTCGTGTTTTTTTAAGTTTCGGTACATATCCGACTGCTCCGAAATAATCTGCGTTGCAGTTTTTATATTTCCTGATGTATAATTGTATCTTCCAGAACCGAAACCGCAGGAGTCTGTCAAAAGGTCAATGTTTCTCTGAAGACCTGTTTCATGTGCCGCAGCGCGAAGCTCCATATTGATTTCCTGAATCTTATAGTTGTCCGGATCGGCACCTGAAAAAGCGTAAAACTCTGTGTCGTTATCATCAAATACCGGCAGAATGTCGCCCTGTTGTTCCATCTCAATTTTTGCCATTGAAAGCGGCACAACAATTCGTTTTTTACCGAGACGATATTCATTTTGATAACTGTCATACACAAGATCAACGCCCTCTAACACATCAATGGCATTGGCAAATACCGATATTCCCATCGGCGAATCCATAGAAATGTTATTCGCGATATTTGGCATCATAATCTGAAAGAGCGGAATAGAAGCGCCTGTGTTATATTCTTCTGCTACCCCTTCGGGAAGCGGCGCGCGTTTTCCGGTTTTGTCATTATAAAGATAATTTCTTACGACGTACACTCCGTTTTCTAAAACGTGAACGTTTAAATACGTATGCATTTCGCCATAAATGTGCATACGGCTTGCAAACGCACATTCTGTAATCACACCGTTTGAAAATGCCAGGGGATAAATCATATCCGCTTTCACATAATCAATCACAGTGCCTTCGCTTGTTTTGTGTTCCACAAAAGCGGCTGTACCAAGCGCAAAAGCGTGTTCAATCAAGCGATTGGCAGAAACTCGGAAATTATTTTTGAAAAACACTTGATCCATTGCTTGTTGCACCTTCGGATCACTCGACAAAATTTCTACTTTTTCGTTGAAAATTAAGTCTGCCCAGTCTTCGCAAATGATTTTTGCCATACAAAGAGATTTTCTGGAGCGTTTTAAAACTCTTTTCCCATTATACTGTCGGTACTCGTGGAAGGAATCTACCTTGCCCTCATACCAAGATTTCCAAAGCGAAATCGGCATCATAAAAGCATCAGGAATTGGATGATAGCCCAGTTTTTCGAGTCTTCCCTTTATCATGTTCTTTCTCCTTTCTTCGGCACATTCGTTTTTCGTGCCGAAATACTGATCATTTCCTTCATATATGGCTCTAGGGCGTATTCTAAAGCATCTAAAGAGTCAATATTTACCGTCCCATCGTCGGGCCTTTTGTCTTCAAAAGAAGTTTCATCCCAGATGGCATCCCGAAGCGCTCCCTTTACATGCAGAACGTTCCCGGTTAAATAAAATCTTCTTTGCGCCAAAAGTCCATTTACAAAGCGGATACGGTCTAAAATGGGATGTTTCCGTGCCTTTCTTACGTCTAGCGAAAGATTTTCACGCGCCGCTGCATTCTGAAGTCCACAGATAAGTGTCGACTCTGCGTTATCACAAAACGCCTCATAGATCCGCCATGTTTCCTTTTGTTTTTTGATAAATTTTACGAACTCCTGCTCAAGTCGTTCAGGACTGATTTGTTTCTTTAAATAGAATTCATCTAACACATACGCCTTTTGAAATCCTTTTGAAAACCCAACGCACACAAATGCGTGTGCTGATTGATTTCCACCAAAATCTACCCCAACCGTAGCAAAGGAAATGTCGTCTTTAGGCGGTTTTTTCAAATAAAAAGCATCAGGGTTATCTGCAAATTCCGGATACACCACACCTTCTGCCGCACGCCACTCACCTAAAATAAAACGGTCATAAAACACACCTGTGTATTCCCGCTTTAAACTGTCGACATAAGACTTGGAAAGATAAGGATTATCGTCAATTAAGAATTTGATTCTTAAAAAATCGAGTTCCTCACTTTCTGCCCGCAGGATATAATTGGTCATTAACCAATGTCCCGGCGCATCGGGGTTTGTGGTCGCAAAAAGTTTTGCGTTTGGTTCAGATAATCTTGATAAAAGCATTACAAAAAAATCTTCATCAAAGAGCGTTAATTCGTCGCAGTATGCCCCCGTGAGCGTTAGTCCTCGTATTTTGTTTTCTGCTCTTGCATCGCTTGCGCCTTCCAGATACACTGTTCTTCCAAAAAGTGTTGCCTTTTTCGATGCTACGGAAAACGAAAAATTATCAGGGCCAACCAAAGACGACAGAAGATTTAAGATATTTCGTTCAAGAGATGTCAATGTTTTTGCCGCCATAAGATAAGTGCCGTCTTCCGGCATCATCGCAACCCAGAGCGCCCAGAGCACCAAAGATATCCACGTTTTTCCCGAGCGGACAGAACCCTCTAAAAGATTGATTCTTTTTAAGCGTTTATGTTTTAAAAGAGAAATTACTTCTTCCTGTTTTTCAGAAAATGTCAACAGGTTATCCAACGTTTCTCACCGCCTCCAGAATTTCCATTAAAAGTCCTTTATCCTGACTTTCTGCTTCCTGCGTGATGGCACGCACTTCCCGCACTGCGGAAATATCTCCCTTTGCCGCACGCTCTAAAAGTCTTGCCATAATGAGCATCTGGTTATCTGCCTGTTTTGGTTTGATCCCGAGTGTTTCTAAAAACGCCTTATCGTCTTCACCTGCCACAGGAAGCACAAGCACCTCAGAGAGGCAATCGGAAAGCTTTCTCCTTTTTGCTTTTCGTTTCAACAAAAAACCTCCTTTAAAAAAGTTTTGAACCGGTTCTAGGATTACTTTAGCACAAATGAATGTGCAATAGTGTGCAAACATTTTTTGGAAATTCTTTTGCTTCTATCTCCCTTTCGGTTGCAAAATGAAAAAAGATATGATACAATAAATTGGAGCAAAAAAAGAAAGGAGCATCGCCGTGTCTTTTAAAACAATCACTTCTTTGGAAAACGAATTTATAAAGAAGCTTGCAAAACTAAAAAATGCAAAATACAGAAAAGCATTCGGTTTATTTTTAGTAGAAGGCGAACGCTCCGTCCGCGATAGTCTGACGAAAAAAGAACGCTTAGATTCCATTGTGATGACAGAATCGTTTTATGAAAAAAACGGGGATACGTACTGTGATTTTCCGTGTATCGTGACGACGGATAAGATATTTTCCGCACTGTGTGACACCAAAACTCCGCAGGGAATTTTATCTGTGATGCGACTTCCGGAAAACAGCGATACCCTTTCGGGCGTACGCTTTATTTACTGCGATGGTATTCAGGACCCCGGAAACGCCGGCACAATCATCAGAAGTGCTGATGCATTTGGATTTGACGGCGTGATATTTTCTAAAAATTCAGTAGATATCTTTTCTCCGAAAGTGATTCGTTCCTCGATGGGTTCTGTTTTTCACATTCCCGTTTATACGGATAAAGACTCCGGTTTTCTTAAAGAAAAACAGAAGGAAGGCTTTTTCCTTTCTGCTACGGCTCTGCACAAAAAAAGCGTCGCACTAAAGAGTGCAACGCGAAAAGAAAAACAGATCTATATCATTGGAAACGAAGGAAACGGTGTAACAGACGAAGTTCTCTCTCTCTCTGACGAGCTCGTTCATATCCCGATGGCAGGACAAGCAGAGTCTTTAAACGCCGGGATTGCAGCATCTGTTCTAATGTATGAGGTGTCTCGCCATGAATGAGTATATGAAAGCAGCATTTGATGAGGCAATTTTAGCAAAAGAACAAGGCGAAGTGCCTGTTGGTGCGGCACTTTTTAAAGACGGAGAGCTGATCGCAAGCGCGCACAATCTTTGCGAAACCTTAAAAGATCCAACAGCGCACGCCGAAATGCTTGTAATGAAAAAGGCACTCATCAGACTCGGCATAAAAAACTTATCCGGTTGTGACCTTTATGTGACACTTGAGCCCTGCGCGATGTGTACAGGCGCGGCGCATTTAAATAAAGTAAAACGCATTTACTTCGGCGCATACGATGCAAAAAGCGGTGTTTGCGGTGGAAATACGGACCTTCCGCGCACCGGATGTTTTGACTATAAAACAGAAATTTTTGGCGGAATCTCAGAGCCCGAATGCGAAAATCTTTTAAAAGACTTTTTTAAGTCTATCCGAAAGGAGTGAAAATCACTTTGGAGAACACGTACCAAAAGCCCGTAAAGAAAACGGATGCAAATGAGATGCTCTCGATGATTGTACCGTTAATTGAAAATGGAAAAACCGTAAAGCTTACCGTGACGGGCTACAGTATGTATCCTTTGGTGACGAGCCGCAGAGATGCGGTGCTCCTTGGAAAATGTGATTCACTCAAAGTCGGTGACGTTCCCCTTTTCAAGCGCCCGGACGGAAGCTTTATTCTCCACCGTATTGTGGGCAAAAAAAATGGTGCTTTTAAGCTTTTAGGAGACTATGAAACAAAAATAGAATATCCCGTATATCCCGAACAGGTTGTGGCCGTTGCAAAAGGGTTTTACAGAAAAGACCACTTCATTTCCTGTGATTCTTTCGGTTACAAGGCATATCAGTTTTTTTGGCGACTTCTTCGCCCCATCCGCCCGGTTCTTTTAACTCTTCTTGCAAAGCTTGCGTACCAAAAAGGAAAACAACATAAAGAAAAATAAAAAAGAGATTTTTAACTTCCGTTAAAAATCTCTTTTCTTTAATCTTTTAACAAATATACTGTACAATTTCTTCTTCCGAAATCATAACACTGCTTTAATGTGCTGTAGCAAAGGTCAACTCGATTTCCTTTAATGGCACCGCCCGTATCACCTGCAACTGCAAATCCGTAAATCCAAGATTCGCCTCCATCTGCAGATTCTACGTAAA
>JAZRET010000283.1:0-2221 GCA_045660945.1 Congzhengia sp. | reverse complement strand
TATTCTGATATGGCCATTGGTCTGGGAAGAATGCTGGGATTTGAATTTGAAGAAAATTTCCGCTATCCGTATACGTCAAAATCCATTACGGAATTCTGGCGTCGCTGGCATATAAGCCTTAGTACCTGGTTTAAAGAATATGTTTATATTCCGCTCGGCGGCAACCGCGTCTCTCCGGGCAGAATGCGCCTGAATCTCATAATTGTATGGGCGCTTACCGGTTTTTGGCACGGTGCAAGTTTTAACTTCCTTGCCTGGGGCGTTTACTACGGAATTTTGTTGATTTTGGAAAAAGAACTTTTAACGAAAGTTTTAGAGAAACTCCCCGGATTTTTCCGCGTGATTTATGCGATTTTCTTCGTACTTATCGGCTGGGTACTCTTTGCTTCGAACAATCTTACGGAAGCTGTTCGATACGTCGGCGTAATGTTTGGCATTGGTGGTGCGGGCGTATTTAGTCCGACGTTTTTGTACGATTTGACATCAAACCTTGTATTTTTATTGATTGCGGCGGTGGCGTGTATGCCGTTTGCGGCAAAACTGGGAAGAAAAATTTTAGAAAAAAGACCTGTGATTACGGCACTGATATCTATTATCGCTCTCATTCTTTGTACGGCATATTTAGTAGATTCGGCGTATAATCCGTTCTTATACTTCAGATTCTAAACGGGAAGGAGAAAAAGTCTTCATGAATAAAAAAGATAAGCGCAGTTTGTGCAGACGTTACAACAGCATATTCATCTTCGGCTTTTTAGTGCTGATGCTATTTCATATTCTCCAACCGGTTCAGGAATATTCAGAAATTGAAAATCGCTATTTGCAGAAGTTTCCGAAGTTTTCCGTGGAGAGCCTGTTTAGCGGCGAATATATGAAAGACATGGAAACCTATTTAAATGACCACTTCTTTGGCAGAAACTTTTTTGTAAGCTTAAAATCTAAAGTTGAGTATCTGACGGGTAAAAAGGAAAACAACGGTGTTTATGTATGTAGTGATGATTACTTAATTGAAAAGCCACAAAACTATGACAAAGAACTTGTTCAGGAAAATATTCAGGCTATTAAAAATTTAGAGAAAACAGGTCGTTTTAATGTGTATGTTACGGTGGTTCCACCGGCGTATGAAATTCTGCAGGAGAAGTTGCCGAAAAATGTTTACCGTAGCACCGTACCTCGTTTGAATAAAAATTTGGAAGAGGCATTTAAAGGTTCTGCGATAAGCTATAGCGACCCGACATCGCTTTTAAAGAAATATAACAAAGACTATCTTTATTATAAAACAGACCATCATCTAACCGCACACGGAAGTTACGTTGTCTATCACGGACTTTCCGAAATGCTTGGTTATGAGGCGTTGGGAGAAAAAGATTTTAATGTGTCGGATGTTTCAAGAACATTTTATGGCACCACGTATTCAAAATCACTTCTTAAGGCATCTCCTGATGTAATCACAGAGTACAAACCACTCGAGACACCACGCTTTAAAGTGCGGTTTCCGTATGAAAATGCAGAGGCAGATTCAATGTATTTCCCTGCGCATTTAACGGAAAAAGATCAGTATTCTTATTATTTAGACGGAAACCATGCGTTAACAGTAGTAGAAAGCCCCAATAAAAACGGAAAGCATATGGCAGTATTTAAAGACTCCTATGCGCACTCAATTGTGCCGTTTTTGGCAAATCACTATGAAACCATCCATATGATTGACCTTCGTTATTATAATGACGATTTCATCAAGTATATGGCAGATAACGATATTAAAGACGTTTTGTTTTTATATAGTGCACCGACCTTTATGTCGGATGAATCTATCCAGAAGGTTACGAGTTATTCCAAAAACTCTCCGTATCTCATTCAGGGTTACGGAAAAGTTGCAAGCAGTAAACCCGTTGGGGATAACTACTTTACAGATACTGCTTTCATCGGCGACTCTTTAACCGATGGCTTTAGAATTTACGCAAACCTTCCCGATGCGACATTCCTTTGCGGAACGTCGATGACCATTGACAGGTTAAATGTAAGACCTGCGCCCGACGGCGGAACGATTATGGAACGCATTAAAAAGGGCGGCTTTAAAAAAGTTTATATTATGCTTGGTATCAATGAATATTTGGTCGAAGGCTATCGGAAACAGTTTATGACGAAATATGCGAACTTGGTAGATACCGTAAAAAAACATAATCCGGATGCGATTATCTATATTCAGTCTATCCTGCCTGTATCT
>JAZRET010000282.1:0-1022 GCA_045660945.1 Congzhengia sp. | reverse complement strand
TTTGATTGATACGGGAAAAGCGGAAGAAAAGGTAAATCAAATTCGCATTTATTCCGGCACAAAGTTTGAAACGAAAGAGGCGGTGGATGCAGGAACCGTCTGCGCCGTAGTGGGACTGGAAAACACCGCTCCCGGAGATGGGTTAGGCATTGAGCAAGGTACAGAAAAACCGCTCTTAGAGCCTGTATTAACTTATAAAGTTGAGATTTTAGACGGAACGGACAGACAAACTGCATTAAAACGCTTAAAACTTTTAGAGCAGGAAGACCCCGAACTGAACATCGTGTGGAATGAGCAACTTGGTGAAATCCACGCAAAAATTATGGGAGAAATTCAGATTGAAATTTTAAAGCGCATTGTAAAAGAGCGTTTTTCCATGGAAATTGAGTTTACTCACGGAAAGATAGCATATAAAGAAACAATTAGCGCACCCTCTTTGGGTGTAGGTCATTTTGAACCGCTCAGACATTACGCAGAAGTGCATTTAAAACTTGAACCGGGCGTGCGTGGAAGTGGCGTGCAGTTTTTTGCAGAAGTAAGCGAAGATAAACTCTCTAAAAACTGGCAACGCCTGATTTTAACACACCTTTATGAAAAGGTACACCTCGGCGTTTTAACGGGCGCGCCGATTACGGATATGAAAATCACGCTTGTTGCCGGACGTGCACATTTAAAACATACCGAAGGCGGAGATTTTCGTCAGGCGACGTATCGTGCCGTAAGACAAGGGTTGATGTCGGCAGAAAGTGTACTACTCGAGCCGTGGTATGCTTTTCAGATTGTGCTTCCCCCGGAATGTGTCGGCAGAGCGATGACGGATTTAGAGCGCATGGGCGCAAAACTTATGCCACCGGAATTAGATGGTGAAAACTCTGTTTTAACGGGAAGTGCGCCGGTAGAAAAGCTTCGCGGATATCATACAGAATTAAATAATTTTACCCACGGAAAAGGAACGCTTTCTTGCGAACTTTTGGGGTATGAACCGTGTCCCAATCAGGATGAAGTGATCAATAAAATCGGCT
>JAZRET010000281.1:0-2967 GCA_045660945.1 Congzhengia sp. | reverse complement strand
CACAGAACGACATGGCAACGATCCGACTTTAAAAATGTTACCGGCACTAAATATAGCGGTTCGGCGGCGAAAGTTTATTTCACGAAAAAAATTGACGCTGACAGCTTGATTAAACTTTATAACTTGATTAACGGCGAAATTTTTGGAAAAGTTGCGATTAAACTTCATACCGGCGAGCCGAATGGACCGAATATTTTGCCGCGCGAATGGGTTAAAAAATTTCAGTCGCAAGTGCCAAATTCAAATATTGTCGAGTGCAACACGCTTTACAACGGCGCACGTTACACGACTGAAGGACACAGAGAAACTTTAAAAACAAACGGCTGGAATTTTTGCGAAGTTGACATAATGGACGAATTTGGCGGAGTGGATTTGCCGACAAACGGCGGAAAGCATTTGGAATTCGTCACGATGGGAAAAAATATTACAAATTATGATTCGATGATTGTTTTGACGCATTTTAAAGGTCATGCAATGGGCGGATTCGGCGGAAGTTTGAAAAATATTGCGATAGGTTGCGCAAGTGGACAAGTTGGAAAAAAACAAGTTCACGGCTATACAGGCGTTGAAATGCCGCCGCCCGGTCCTGTGTGGTTTGACGGAACTATGCCTTTGCAAGATAAATTTATGGAACTTATGGCGGACAGCGGAAAGGCAACTTGCGACCATTTCGGCAAAAAAATTGTTTTCTTGAATGTGATGCGCCGTTTAAGTGTTGATTGCGATTGTGCGGGAACTCGTGCGGAAGAGCCGACAATGACTGACATCGGAATTTGTGCGTCAACAGATATTTTGGCGATTGACCAGGCTTGTTGCGATTTTGTTTACTCGGCGACTGACAGCAAAGATTTGCGCGAAAGAATGGAAAGTCGTCACGGTTTGCATCAACTTAAAGCGATGAGCGATTTGAAAATGGGAAATTCTCAATACGAATTGATTTCGATTGATTAAAAAAATATTTTTTTCATTCAGTGTTGCAGCTTGCAATGCTGAATATTTTTTTGCTCAAAATTAGTTTTTGCGTTACAAAAAGTTTTTCTGTGGACTTTTCGCGTTACAAAAAGTATAATCAAAAAAATTTATAAAAATCGTGAAAGGTGGCGTTAAATATGGCTATGGGACGACCGAAGTCTGAAATTCCGCGCTGTAAAACTCTCAATCTCAGACTTACCAATTTTGAGTACGAAAAAATTTCTCGACTCGCTGAAAAATTAAATATTTCCAAAACTGATACTGTTGTTCGTGCAATAAATCTTTTGGAAATTCACAAGCCAAAACGTTACAAAAGTTTTGCAAAAAATCCCGGTCAAAATGAACCAGGCGTTGTTCGCGGAAATTCCGACGACGATTAAAAAAATTTTTTCTTAAGCCTTCGGGCTTATTTTTTTGAAAAAATTTCTCGAAAAATATTTTTTGTCGAAGTCAGAAAATTTTTCCAAAAAATTTTAATTTTTTCAGAATATTTTCAATAATACATAGTAAAATACATTTTAATTGAAATTTTCCCAAATTTTTTTGAAAGGTGGCTGTAGTAAAAATATTTTTAAATGTTTAATTTTTTGGAAGGAGGTTTTTTTTGTGAAAGATTTTGTTTTTAATTTGCAGAGGTTTGATTATATTGAAAATTCTACAGTAAATACAATTATTTCCGGCACGAGCGAAAATGACACTATTTATAATACTGGTGCTGTTGTTACAATTCAAGCAGGTGCAGGTGATGATAGCATTAAAAATACAGCTAATCTTGCAAAAATTTATGGAGCAGACGGAAACGATATTATTTACAATTATTCTTCAAGCGAAGTTACACTTGTTGGTGGAAAAGGCGATGATTCCATTCGTGCTGATTATAAAAATTATAGCGGTTATGGAGTTAATAATGTTATTCAGTACACTTACGGAGATGGTAATGACACTATTTTAAATTTTGGAAATAGTGACACTTTGAAAATAATTACTCCTTCAGATAAAGATTTTTACACAGTTGAAAGCGGAGGAAAATTTTATTGTATTTTTGATGAAGGAAGTATTGTTTTTCAAGATTATTATATAAACGAAAAAAGTATTGTATATATTCAAGACAATACCAATCCAACATTGCCGAGTAGTTTAAATTACAACGATGACAATACCGAAATAACTGCGAGCAAAAAATTTAAAGGTTCTGCAATAAATTTGACAAAATATCAGAAAGTTAAAAAATTGAACGCTTCCGCAGTAACAAAAAAATTGAAAATTACGGGAAATTCTCTCGATAATTCGATTCAAGGCGGAACTAAAAACGACACAATTTTAGGCGGAGCCGGAAATGATACGCTTATCGGCGGTGCAGGAAATGATGTTTTGACCGGCGGAAAAGGAAATGATCTTTTAAACGGCGGCGCAGGAAATGACACATTTACAGGCGGAGCAGGAAAAGATATTTTTGTTCATTCAAAAGGCAAAGATGTTATAACAGATTACACCGAAGGCGAGGACGTAATTAAACTTCAAAATTCCAATATAAAAAGTTGGAAAATCAGCGGCAAAAATGTTATTTTCACGACGACACAAGGTCAAATTACAGTTAAAAACGGCAAAGGAAAAGAAATTTCAATTCTTGAAACTAAAACTTATAACTCATCATCTTCAGCATTGTTTGCTGAAAATAATTTTGTGACTGCGGACAATTTGAGCGCGATTGTGAAAAATGATTTGACTGCGACGGATTACAAGATTGACACGCAGAATTTTGAAAATTTGATGCAGAAAAATAATCTGATAACTTTTGCGGATAAATAAATTTTAATCGAAAAAAAATCCCTTCGGCTTGAATTATTCGTCGTTGGGATTTTTTTGAAAAAATTTTCGGAGGTGTGAGATGTCAGAATTGCGAGCAGAGGCAGTAAATTTAATGCAAATAATTCCTGAAGAATATCTGCTGAATATAATTCAATACGCAAAAAAATTTATAAAACCTGAAATCAC
>JAZRET010000280.1:0-4232 GCA_045660945.1 Congzhengia sp. | reverse complement strand
TAGTGATGCATATATCTCTTTTCTGTTTCTACATCGATACCGTCGAGCATCTGTGCTTCAGAAACCGTACCGAGGGTTGCAACGGTCATAACCTGTGTCTGACCTCTGGAGAAAAGACCGGTACCGTGTGCTCTCGGTAATAATCCAACTTCAGCAGAAAGCGGACGAATGTCTAAAATGCCACGGCCGTCAACACGTTTTCCTTCGTCTAAAATCCAGCGACGAACGATGAATTTCATGAGTTTTTCAACGGTTTCTGTAATTTCTGCGCCGTGTTCTTCTTCATTGTATACGCCTTCAAAGTGTGCGTATAATTCTTCGTAGAAGCCTTTCATGTTCACTTCACGAACGTTTTTGTCGTCTGTATCGAGTGCAACCTTTAATTTTTCTAAACCGAAGTTTTTGATTGCTTCATACATTTCTTCATCTACGACGTGAGGTGTGTATGTGATTTTTTCTTTGCCCACTTCTTTCTGGATTTCTAAAACGAAATCACAGATTTTTTTGATTTCTTCGTGTGCCTGCATAATTGCATCAAAAACGATTTCTTCTTTTACCTGATTTGCGCCGGCTTCAATCATAACCACTTTTTCTTTGGAGCCTGCAACGGTTACGTACATGTCACTTACTGCACGTTCTGCAGCTGTGGGGTTCATCACGATTTTACCGTCAACCAATCCCATCACAACGCCTGCGATCGGGCCGTTCCACGGAATTTCAGAAATGGAAAGCGCGATGGATGTTCCGAGCATTGCGGCAACTTCCGGGGAATAGTCGTGGTCAACACTCATCACGGTATTTACAACGGACACGTCGTTACGAAGATCTTTCGGGAATAACGGTCTGATGGGACGGTCGATTACACGGGATGTTAAAATTGCTTTGTCGGAAGGCTTTCCTTCTCTTCTTGTAAAACCACCCGGGATTTTACCAACGGAATAGAGCTTTTCTTCAAAGTCTACACTCAAAGGGAAAAAGTCGATGCCTTCTCTTGGTTTTGCTGCCATTGTTGCAGTAGATAACACACAAGTGTCACCATAGCGCACCATTACTGCACCGCCTGCGAGTTCTGCAAATTTGCCGGTTTCAATTTCTAAAGGTCTTCCTGCGAATTCTGTTTTAAAACTTTTGTACATAGTAAATTACCTTTCTGCCCATTTGTTTTTTGATGTCTACACCGTCTGTCGGGCGTTTTGCGGCGTATTCGCTTAGAGTTGGCGGGCTTGCAAGAAATAAGAGATAAACATCAAACATGAGGTTTTTTGACACTTATCTCTTACGTCTTAGCAAAGTAAGCCAACCCAAAGCAATATTATCTATAATATTGTACCACATAACATAGGAAATATCAAGGAAAACTTAAGGAAAACTTTGTATTTTTCAAGCTTATTTCCGCTATATTACAGTTTTGTTTCAAAACTGCTTGCCTTTTTATTTTTTTTGTGATAAAATGTAGAATAATATGTTGATATAAGGGAGGAATAGCATGTCTTTTGGAAAACGCACGGAATTTATCCTGCTTACAATAGTTACTGTTTTACTTACAATCTGTGCTACTCTTCCGGTTTCACTTTTTAGTTTTCTTTGCACCGCGGGGGTTTCCGCTATCATCGGTTACGCCGCAACAAAGTATCACTATGGATATGTTGCCTCTTTATCTCTCGTTTGTGTGGCGGTTTTGTTCTTCTTTACAGGCGATGTCATGTCCGCGATTTACACATTGCTTCCGACTATTTTGTGTGGCCTTTCGCTTGGGATTTGTAAAAACCTTTCCGTTTCTCCCGTAAAGGCGATTGTTTCGATGAGCGTTATTAAAGTATTTTCTTTAACAGCAACCATGAAACTGTTAAATTTCGCCACGGACGGCAATGACACGTTTGACGAACTTCTCTTTTCAACGGGAGATGTTTATAAAGAGTTCTTAAGCGCATCTTACGGCACTTCTGTTTCTGAAGCAGAAATAAATGCCATCATATCAGAATCCATCTCCTTGATAAAAGCGCTTATGCCTTCTGTTATGATTATTGTAAGCATCTTGTTTGCGCTTTTGTGCTATTATCTGTTTAGGCGCATTTGCACCGCAAGAAAAGAAGATATTACTATGCTGACTCCTTTTTGCGAGTGGCGTGCAGAGAAAAGTATTGGCATCATTTTTTTGGTAATTTTAATCTTCGGCCGCTTCATCCCGCAAGACACGGTATTTCACGCAGCATTTATGAATGTAAACATTGTGATGATATTTGTCTTTTTCCTGCTTGGGCTTTCCTTGGCAGAATATATATTAAAAAAACACATGCAGAATTATTATTTGCGAAAACTCATTTTATTTGGCATTTTGATTGTTTCCCTTTTCATGGCCATTCCAGCCTTTGTATTGGCAATATTCGGAGCAATTGATGCCGTTTGGGATTTTAGAGCGCGCCAAAAACGCGCTGACTCATAGGAGTTGAAACGATGAAAAAAAACAACAATAAAATGGAAAAACTGTACTTAACCGGCGAACTTTACATTCTAGTTTTCGCTGTGTTGGGTCTTGCAATGATTTTAAATCCCGACTATTTCCGGATTGGACTCGTTCAGCTGATTTTGGTCGCAGTCGTTCTTGTGTTGAGCACAATACTAAAGTTTCTTTCCAGAAGACGCTTAAATGCGATGATTGAACAAGTAACAATGAGCGCCGGCGACACGAGCAGTAATGCGCTTTTGTCCTTTCCGCTTCCGATTCTTTTATTAGACGGCGATGGTTCTTTGGTCTGGTATAATGCAGAGTTTCGCGCACTGTTTCCCGAAAAACACTTAAGCGAATCCGGTATTTTAGAACTCTTTCCCGAATTTAATTTAAGTTATCTGCACCGTGGCGATGAAAACACCGGCTTTACCTGCGAACTTACCTGCGGTGAAAAAGTGTTCCGGGCAATTGGAAACACACCGACGGGAACAGACGGCAGCGTTCCGCTGACTCTGATTTATTTAGACGAAATCACACAAGTAAAGAAGTTAGAAAGAAAATATATTGATGAAAAAACATTGGAGTGTCTTATCATTGTAGATAATTATGACGAACTTATGGAGTCTACTCCGTCTGCAAATGTTCCGCAGCTTCAGGCGCAGATTTACAAAGAAATCAACGACTGGACCAATGCCCACAGTGGGATGCTCATAAAATATGAAAAAGATAAATATTTCATCACGTTTGAGTATCGCTATTTAGAGCACTTCATTAAAACAAAGTTTGACATTTTAAATAAAGTTCGCGCAATAAGCGAAAATAATACGCTTCCTGCAACCATCAGTATCGGTATCGGTTTAAACGGCAATAACCTTGCGGAAAACGATGTGTTTGCAAAAAGCGCTATCAATATGGCTTTGGGCCGTGGTGGTGATCAGGCGGTAATCAAAGACAACGAGCAGTTCCGTTTCTACGGAAACTCTACAAAAGAGCAAGAAAGAAGTACTCGCGTAAAGGCGCGCGTATTCAGTTTTGCGTTATCCGGCTTAATCAACAACGCAGAAAATGTAATGATTTTAACACACAAAAATGCAGATGCTGACGGTTTCGGTGCAGCGCTCGGTATTTACCGCATCTGTAGAATTCACAATAAGCCCGTAAATCTTTGTATGGAGACCTGCGATAAAGCTGTGAAAAATATGATGGCGCGTATGGAAAACACAGAAGAATTTTCCGGTTTTGTGATATCAAGCACACAGGCTGCAACAAAAGTAAATGCAAATACACTGATTGTGGTTGTGGACACCCACAAAACCTCACTTTTAGAGACTCCTGCTTTGTTAAAACCGGCACAACAGATTGTTGTCATTGATCACCACAGAAGAAGCGCAGACTTTTTGGAGCGCACATCACTCGTTTACCACGAGCCTTATGCATCCTCTGCCTGCGAAATGGTGACAGAGGTTTTGCAGTATACATCAGACAAGATGTCTTTAACAAAACTCGAAGCCGAAGCACTTTACGCCGGCATGGTAATTGATACAAAGAACTTCACCTTCAAAACCGGTGTGCGTACATTTGAAGCGGCGTCTTTCTTAAGAAAGCAGGGTGTGGATACTGTGGCCGTAAAAACGGTGTTCCAGCAGGATTTAAATTCCTATGTACGCCGCGGTGACATCATCAGAGCGGCAGAAATTGTGCGCGAAAACATCGCAATCAGTATTGCCCCGACCTCGGATGAAGGAACGCATATCATTGCAGCTCAGGCGGCAGATGAACTTCT
>JAZRET010000279.1:0-8950 GCA_045660945.1 Congzhengia sp. | reverse complement strand
TTTTTCTCCCGTTTCTTTTTCTGCTACAATAATTTGCTCTATAATCTCACCTGCTGTGAGATTTCGCACTTTTCCGCCGATGGTGGACGCACAAAATGTGCAACCCATCAAGCAGCCGACCTGCGAAGAAACGCAGAGGGTATTTCCGTGCTTGTACTTCATAAAAACGCTTTCAATGTAGTTCCCGTCTAAAAGCTCAAATAAAAACTTTACGGTTCCGTCTTTTTTGGAAACCTGCTTTTGGGAGCAGGAAAGAGTTCCGATATAAAATTTTTCAGAAAGAATCGCTCTGAGGTCTTTTGAAAGCGTTGTGATGTCATCTATTGTATCCACCTTAAAGATAGCAGAATAAATCTGCTTTGCACGAAAGGCAGGAAGGTTTAAGTCTTCACACAGCGCCAAAACTTCTTCAATTGTCATACTTCTCAAATCTGTTTTTGGCACGTTTTTTCATCCTTTCTTACGGTAGTTTTTTCATCCGGCAAACGAAAAATCCGTCAGAATTTTCGGTATCGGGGAAAAGTTCTAAAATGCCGGTTTCGGCTTGTTCTTTTAAAATTCCCGTGATATGGGGAGATACGATCGGGTCAATTTTAAAATCGGGAAATTCTTTTAAAAACCAGGCAATCTGTTCTCTGTTTTCTAATGGATTCACGGTGCAGGTGGAGTAAACCAGTACGCCGCCCGGTTTTACGTATTTTTGCGCCACGGACAAAATCTTTTTTTGTGTTTCTAAAAGCGAAGAAAAGTCCGTGATGTTTTCTTTATATTTTATGTCGGGTTTTCGGCGGATAATACCAAGCCCTGAGCAGGGAACGTCAAGCAGCACTTTATCGGCTTTTTCTGAAAATTCCGGCATGAAAACGGTTGCGTCGTGCACTTTTGTTTTGATTGATGTAAGATTTAAACGCTCCGCGCTTTTTGTTACGCTTGAAAGTCTTGCTTCATAAAGGTCCAAGGCGAAAATCTCGCCTTTATCTTCCATTAGTTCTGCCAGATGCGTTGTCTTTCCGCCGGGGGCAGAGCAAAGATCTAGCACCGTGTCGCCCCTTTCGGGAGAAAGGGAAAGAGAAGCGAGTTGCGAACTCTGGTCCTGCACGGTGAAACAGTCAGAGAGCGTTTTTCTCGCCGTTTCATCTGCTTTAGAAAGGTAAAGGCCGCAATCGGTAAAGGGAGTGTCTTTTGATTCAATACCAAGCGCCTGAAATTTTTCTTTCAGTTCGTCCCTTGTGTTTTTTAAAGTGTTTACTCTCACACAAAGGGGAGGTGCCATATTTCCTGCCGCGAGTAAACTTTCTGCGCGGTCGGAGAAATTCTTTATAAAAAACTCCGCAAGAGGTTCGGGGTAAGAATATTTTGTGCTTAAAAATTTTACTTTATCGCTTTTTAAAGAGGAAAGATTGATTTCTTTTTCCTTTTCAAAGTCCCGTAAAACGCTTCTTAAAACGGCATTTACAAATCCGGGAATTTTTCCGCGCGCGCATTTTTTCGCGATGGTTACACATTCTGAAACTGCCGCGTGGTCGGGAACTTTATCCATAAAATAAATCTGATAAACCCCCATGCGGAGAAGATTTAAAATGCGGGGGTCAATTTTTTTAAGCCGCAGTGAGGAGTGCGCCCGGATGACAAAATCAAGGAGCAGCTTTTCGCGGTAAACACCGAACACGAGTTCCTTTAAAAAGGCGGTGTCCGCTTTTTTAAACGCCTGCGTTTTTAGCGTTTCAGAAAAAACAAGATTTAAATAGCCGTCTTTTGCTTCTGTTTCATATAAAACAGAAAGCGCTGCTTCTCTTGCCGTCAAGGGAAAACTCCTTTCTTTTTTACATCATCGGTTCGCCGCGCTCATCTAAGATGCCGGTACGGAGAATCGAGATGTTTTCGGGACAAAAGCCCGGGATATATGTTTTCATTGCATCGATCAATAAATCAGGTTTTAGATTTGCATTACTTCCGGCGGAAATGATCGCCGTAAATACTGTGCACGAATCCCCTTCTGATTCTAAAGCAATATGCAGAATATCAGGCTTAATATCTGCTAAGCCTTCGCTACGTTTGGTTTTTTTCAAAACTTCTATAGTATCTCTTGATAAAAATTCGTCGATTTGCGTATCGCTAAAAGGAGCGTCCACCGTGATTTTATAACTTGCATAGCGGATATGCTTTGCTTTTTTGGATGTTTCGTTGAGCATCATGACTTGCGGCACGTCCATACCGAGGGGGAGTGCTTTTTTTAACTTCTTTGCGACGTCTAACATGCTGACGCTTTCATCAAAGTCAACGTCGATATATTCGCTATTTGACTCCGTTCCCACAGAAAGTGGAAGGAGTACCGCCATTTTCGGGTGCGGATTAAACCCTTCAGAATACGAAACGGGAAGTTCTGCTCTGTGGAAAATACGGGTAAAAAGTCGAATCAAGTCTAAGTGTGATACGTATTTCATATCGCCGAATTTTGTAAATTGAATGCGGAATTTAGCCACAGTAGTCACCTCCAAACGCGGGGATTACGCCACAGCCTGCGCATTTTTCGCGACAGTTTTTCGTCACTTCACCGCGTTTTGCTTTTTCGTTTTCGTTCTTTAAAAACGCTTTCGTCACGCCGATGTCAATGTGATCCCACGGGAGAATTTCTTCGTATGAGCGCTCACGGGTACTGTAAAAGTACGGGTCAACGCCGGTGTTGTGGAAAGCCTCCTGCCAGATGTCCGGTTTAAAGAACTCGTGCCAACTGTCAAACTTTGCGCCGAGTCGATGCGCCTCAACCAAAACTTTGGCAAGTTTTCTGTCGCCGCGCGCAAACACGCCTTCCATAGCGCTGAGTGAAGAATCGTGCCAGTTATAGGAAACATAGCGGTTTTTAATCGCGTCTTTTAAAAGCATCTGCTTTTCAAAAAGTTCAGGCTGCGTGTTTTGTCCCACCCACTGAAACGGGGTAAACGGTTTTGGAACAAAAGAAGAAACACTGACCGTTACGCGAAGGTTTTTGTTTCTGATTTCTTTCGGTGTATGCTTGTAAATGGACACAACCTCGTCTGCCAGATGGGAAATCCCCAAAATGTCTTCATCGTTTTCCGTAGGAAGACCAATCATAAAATAGAGTTTAATCGTGCCGTAGCCGCCATTAAACGCCATTTGTGCGGCATTCTCTAAATCTTCTTCTGTGATATTTTTATTGATAACGTCTCTAAGACGCTGTGTGCCTGCCTCGGGCGCAAAGGTGAGGCCGGACTTTCGAACCTTTTGTACTTTCTGCATCAGTTCCATTGAAAAGTTATCAAGGCGAAGAGATGGAAGCGAAAGGCCGATTTTCTTCTCTTCGGTCATATCTAAAAGTCCGTCGGTAAGTTCTTTTAAGCCGGTGTAGTCGCTGGTGCTGAGGCTCGAAAGCGAAATTTCTTCATAGCCGGTGTTTTTAATCAAACGGTCCGCAAGAGAAAGGAGCGTTTCGGGAGAGCGTTCGCGTACGGGGCGGTAAATCATTCCTGCCTGACAGAAACGGCAACCACGGATACATCCGCGGAAAACTTCGAGCATAATTCTGTCGTGAATGATTTCCATAAAGGGAACAATGATGTTATCCGGCGCAAAGCACTTATCTAAATCTTTGATAATGCGCTTTTTGATGCGGTCGGGCGCGCCGTCAAAGTTCTTTTTAAATTCTTTAATCGTTCCATCTTCGTGATAGGAAACGTCATAGAATTTCGGCACATACACGCCGCCGATAGATGCGATTTCTTTTAAAAAGTCGTCTTTTGATTTGCCCTCTTTTTTGATGCGGCGGAAAACTCTCATCACGTCGAGCATCATTTCTTCGCCTTCGCCGAGCATGAAAAAGTCCACAAAATCAGCGAGTGGCTCTGGGTTATACGCGCAAGGTCCGCCGGCGCAGATAATCGGGAATTCCTCACCACGGCTTTCTGAATAAAACGGGATACCGGCAAGGTCCAGCATATTTAAAATGTTGGTATAACTCATTTCGTACTGAAGCGTAAACCCTAAAAAGTCAAAGTCTTTTGCGGGAGACTTGGTTTCTAAGGAAAAGAGCGGAAGGTGATGCTCACGCAGCTTTTCTTCCATATCCACCCAAGGCGTAAAGAAACGCTCACAGTAGATATCATCTTCGTTGTTTAGAAGATGATATAAAATCTTCATGCCGAGATGCGACATGCCGATTTCGTAAACGTCAGCAAAACAGAACCCGAAACGAATATTCATATCCGCAGGGTTTTTGTGTACGCTGTTATATTCATTCCCGATATAGCGGGACGGTTTTTCAACGTGTTTTAAAATTGTGTCTAAATTCATAAGTTCCTCCGGGGAATTATAGTTTTCCGGTAATTTGTTTTAAGTAAGTCAGAGACGAAAGTCTCTTTCCTAAAATGTGTTCACACATGTTTTCCGTACAGCGTTCAAACTCTGTGATATCGCCGGAAGAAAGTGCAAACGAAAATGCTTTTTTGTTGTCTGCGTTTTGTGCATAGCGCATTGCAGAAAGCGTGTTTTCCGAAACAGGACAAGAATCGGATGATGCAGGGCAACTAGAGCACGAAACGCCACCGTCAGACGGGCTGAAGAAACGCAGACGTTCTGCTTCGCCACAATGTGCGCAGGCATCCAGTTCCGGCCCGAATCCCAAAAGGGAAAGCATTCGGAGTTCGAATACACACTTTATAAGTTCCGGGCTTTTAGAAGTATTTGCAAAAAGGTAAAGCGTGTTTAAAACAAGCGGCAGAACGATTTTCGCATCGTCAGGAGATGGCGAAAATTTTTCTGTGAGCTCTGCAACATAAGCGGCAAATGAAAGGCGCTCAATATTGGAAGAAAGCCCGTAAAATCCTTCTTTCGGCACGCAGGAGGCAACGATAAAACGCCCTTTTTCCTGCCGGAGCAAAAATTCACTAAAGCAAAAGGGACGGCAACCTGCCGAGAGTTTACTTTTCATATTCTTAACGCCTTTTGCCGAGGCAGAAACTACGCCGAGCGAAGGTGTTAAAATTTTAATAATAGCGTCTTTTTCGCCGACAAAGGTGCGGCCCAAAACAACGCCGTCGGTTGTGATTGTTTCCATATAAGTTTCTTCGCTTTTTCAAAAATTTTATAAATCGAATCCGAAGTTTGCGATTTTGCCCTTTTTGTTTCTCCAGTCCTCGTTTACTTTTACCCAGAGAGACAAAAATACTTTCTTATCGTGCATGCGCTCGAGTTCTGTACGTGCTTCGGTGCCGATTTTTTTGAGCATTTCACCGTGTTTTCCGATGATGATGCCTTTGTGAGACTGTTTTTCACAGTAGATATTTGCTTCTATCGAAATGGCGTTTGCCTTTTCTTTCATCATGAAAATTTCAATGGCGATGCCGTGGGGCACTTCTTTGTTTAGACTTCTAAGAAGTTTTTCGCGAATGATTTCCGCTGCAATCTGGCGTTCCGGCTGGTCGGTCACCATATCTTCGGGGAAATACTGCGGACCTTCCGTCAAAAACGGAAGAAGTTCTTTTTTTACAGCGTCAATACCATCGGCGCGCCTTGCAGAAATCGGGATGACTGCCGCAAAGTCAAACACATCGGTGTAAGCCTTAATCACGCCAAGCAAAACGTCTTTTTGCACGGTGTCAATTTTATTGATAATCAAAATAACGGGCGCTTTTTGTTTTTTCAAACGCTCAATGATTTTTTCTTCGGTTCTTCCGACATTTGCGATAGGCTCAACCAGGAAAAGAATCGCGTCCGTGTCTGCCATTGCTTCTGTTGCGGATTTTACCATCATTTCGGCGAGCATACTCGTCGGCTCGTGGATGCCGGGTGTGTCGGTAAACACAATCTGCATATTGTCTTCCGTTAAGATGCCTAAAATGTTATTTCTTGTTGTCTGGGGCTTACTTGAAATGATGGCGATTTTTTCGCCGACCAAGCGGTTAATCAGCGTAGATTTTCCCACGTTGGGGCGACCAATAATGCTGACAAATCCTGATTTAAATTCTGACATTTCGTATCCTCTCAATCAATTAGAGTTTTTCTTTGAATTTTCTTCCGTAAAACAAAACGGTGAACCCGAATTTGGGAAGCGCGAGCATGCGGATGGCACGCGAGGGCTGCTTTATGAGTCTGTAAAACCACTCAAGACCGAGCTTTTGGAAAACTACCGGCGCGCGCTTTACGGTTCCTGCAAACACATCTAAACTTCCGCCGAGTCCCATAATCACTTTTGCGCCAAGGTCTTCTTTGTGCGTATCAATCCATACTTCCTGCTTGGGAAAGCCGAGGCACACAAACAGAAGGTCGGGCTTTTTCTCTTTGATGTCTTCTATGATTTCTGCTTCTTTTTCGGCGTCAAAATATCCGTCAGCTGTGCCGCAAATTACGGTGCCGGGATAAAGCGTGCTTATTTTTTCTGCGGCCATATCTGCAACACCGGGTTTTCCGCCAAAAAGGTATACGGTTTTTCCGGTGCCGGCGATTTTCTCTAACACATTGTTTGCCAAATCAAAGCCGCCGACACGCTCGGAGAGGGGCGCGCCTAAAATTTTAGATGCATAAACTACGCCGATTCCGTCGGGCGTGATTAAACTGCCGCGGTTTAAAACCGCCTGGTAATCAGGGTTTTTATATGCGTGCAGGAGAATTTCAGAGTTCGGGGTGTAAACGCTAAACGGTACGTTTTCATCCATTGCGGAAACAAGTACGTTTGCAGCTTCTTCCATTTTGTACGTGTCAACCCCTGTTCCCAGCACGTTGAGTCTTTTTCTATTCATGAATATCCTCCGTTACCTGATAATTTTCGTCCATATATAAAACTTGTTTTCCGCTCGTATCTACGCCGTCTAAAGAGTAAACCGGCGTGATATACGGGATTTTGTTGTTTTTCGTTTTTGCACGTACCGCGCCGGTGAGCGCCCAATCAGAAGAGGCAACGCTTTTTACGTGGTCTTTATAGTAACTCGTCTGCGGGATAATAATTTCGTGCGGAAGCACTAAAACAGCGGATTTTTCGCCGTTTTTTACGTCATCATTTAACGCATCAGCGATATTTTGTGCGATTACCGCATCGGTCTTACTCACTTTTTTATAGGTTTGCACCTCGTTGACGCATCCCACCGAGAAGAGAAATACCAGCGAAAAAACAATGATTTGACGCGGCTTGTGTTTTTTTAGAAATTTCTGTCCAAGAGATGCGAACGCAATACAAAAACCGGGCAGGCACAAAAAGACAGAACGGTATGTAATCCATACATCTGGCACCAAAAGGTGCGGAAGGAGTGGCAGAAAAATCATCGCGAGCCCCAAAGGGACAGAGGTGTTGACTCTTCCGCGGATTTTGTGCTTTTTACTGCAGATTGCACAGAAAAAGGAAACGGCTAAAATGAGCGGGAATAAAATCAGCGCATTCCACGGAGAAGCGAAGATATATAAAAGTCCGTCCCAAAATCCGATAAATGTTGTACGGAAAAAGCCAGCAAAAACGGTATAGAAAACCTGAAAGGACAAATCACTTACACGAGAGCCTATGCCGGAAACAGATGATGTTGTCGCCCGTCCGCCGAGCAGAAACACCTTTGATGCAACCATATAGTATATCACCATCAAAAATGCGAGAGAAAACGGAATGATAAAGTGGCGAAGCGGTCTTTTTGAGTTGTATTTCAATGCGCGTTTTATAATCACGAACGATTGCAAAATCAAGCTGAAAATCATAACCGATTCGTAAAACCCAAAGGATAGCAGAGTGCAGATGCTGTAAAAAACGAGTGTCAATTTTTTCTTTTGGTTTAAATAAAGCATTAAAAGGATGGTTGCAGAGGTTGCAAAAAACATACCAACCACAATGCGCGTTGCTGCCGAAATCCAGTAAGTAGCCTCAAAGGTGATGGGGGCGAGCAGGAAAACACAGTATAAAAACGGAGTGATTTTTATGTGGTGTTCTACCAAAATGTGGTCTAAAAAGACGGCAGACATAAAATACATTACGCTGATTAAGAGAAGCGCAATCCACATGCAGTTATAAAAAAGTCCCCAAAACGTCGGGTCTAAAAGTGATGCAAAAGGGCGGGAACCGATTGTTCCGATATCAAACAAAACGTGAGACAAAGGAAAGCGCGGATAACAGCCGTATTGGATGTGGTCATCTAAAATGGGGAAATAATGAATTCCCGCACTGAAAACCTTTAATAAAAGTGCAAAGAAAAACGCGATGTCGCACTTGTGAATATATTTAAAACGTCCCATAAAAAACTCCTGTTTCAGGGGCTAGATGCCCCGAATTCAAACAAACATATTTTAACGTATTTATTATATCACGGAATGCGCTAAAAAACAAGAAAAATCGGCAAATTTATAAGATGTAAAAGAAACGTAAAACAATCGAGATACTTTTTTCATATTTTGACAAAAAATACGCGTACCGAATGGTCGGTACGCGTTGAATGCAGGAAATAAAAATTTAAGGATGACAGTTGCCACATGGGGAATAGCCTTGTGCGAGCAAGGCGTCTCTAGAACAAGTCACGTCTTGTCTGTTTTCCGGCTTGGTTTTTTTTGCGGAACTGCAGTCAGGCTTGTGAAATTTTCTTGTGTTTATATTTAAAACGTATATGGTTTCAGGGGCCAAAACCGACGGCTGTTGCTCGCCGGAAGTCGGTGAAAAATCAGAGATTTGAGAAGAACCGTCAGCATAATTAATTAAAATGCCTGGTTGTACATTATAGCAGTACACACAAAACAAGATCCCCGAACCGGTGTCTTCCACGGAATAACCTTCCAGCAATACACCGTGCGCAACAAGATTGTTTTCCTCAAAAATGGGCGTTACGCGATACATCACGTGATTTCCCGTTTCTTTCACATAGTCGGCAACCATATTCTCAAAAGGAAGCATTCCTTCGGTGTTTAGGTGTCTTGTACCGGTAATTAGATTTCTTTCGTTGGCGTTTTCGCCGGTTAACTGAAAGCCGAT
>JAZRET010000278.1:0-14014 GCA_045660945.1 Congzhengia sp. | reverse complement strand
GCTCAACAGATTCATACGAAGAAAACGTAAGAAAAGTTAAAGAAATGGCAGACATTGCTCACTCTTATGGTGCTACAATCGAAGGCGAACTCGGTCACGTTGGCGACAACGAAGGTTCTGCTGAAGGTAGCTCACATTTAGCTGACCCCTCTGCATTCTTTACAGATCCCGCATTGGCAAAGGATTTCGTTGACAGAACAGGCGTTGACGCTTTGGCTATTGCAGTAGGTAACGCACACGGTGCATATAAATTACCTCCCAAGCTTGATTTTGAGAGAATCCGCACAATCGCAAAAACTGTAGACGTTCCATTGGTACTTCACGGCGGTTCAGGTCTTACAGATAACGACTTCAAACAGGCAATCCAGGACGGTATCAGCAAAGTAAATATCTTTACTGACATCAACGTTGCTGCAGTTGAAGCAGAATTTAAAAAGTTCTCTACAATGGACAAGGGTATTATCGATCTTATCCCTGCCGCTGTTGAAGCAGTAAAACAGGAAACCATGAAGAAATTAGAACTCTTCAGCAGTACCGGAAAAGCCGGCGAAGTTCCAAAGATGATTTCTTCTGAACAGAACCTCGACTTAATCACAAAACTCGTTGCAGCAGAAGTTGCAAAGTACTTAAAGAAATAATGTAAGCATTTAAAAACACCGTGGAATATTCCACGGTGTTTTTTTATTGATATAAATGAATCAAGCGAAATACTTGTTCTGCCGTATCTGCCATGTTCTCTCGGGCGTTTTCTACATTCATCGCCTCCTCAAGTGAACTTGCACCGCGCGCAATCGGAAAGAATGCGTCAATGCCGCAAGTATTTACTACATTTGCATCCGAGGTAGCACAACCCGAAAACGCAATTACTTTTTTGCCATACTTTTTAGAAAGGGCCGCCACACCCGCCGGCGCTTTTCCCATTGCTGTCTGACTATCGAGCCGTCCTTCGCCGGTTACAACGATATCGGCGTTTTTCACATATTCATCTAAATTCGTTTCTTTTAAAACGAGTTCTACACCACGCGCAAGCGTTCCGTTTAAAAACGTTTCAAACGCAAAACCCATACCACCTGCTGCTCCTGCTCCGGGACTATCTGGATTGGCATGTTCAAACACAGTTTTGGAAAGTTCGCTGAATCGTAAAAGCCACATATCCATATCAGAAATCATTTTTTCGTCCGCGCCTTTTTGCGGACCATAAACCGCGCTGCACCCATTTTCACCGCATAGGGGATTTGTCACATCACAAGCGACTTGAAACGTACATTCAGATAACTCCGGCAAAACGTTTTCTGTTTTTACTTTTTTTAAATCTTTTAATCCCTTTGCGCCAAGAGGGATATTGTTTCCGTTTTCATCTTGAAACGCAAATCCAAGCGCCGAAAGCATTCCAACGCCACCATCATTCGTTGCACTTCCCCCGATACCGATTAAAAATTTACGGCATCCGTTTGAAATCGCATCTTTTATGAGTTCGCCTACACCATACGTTGTTGTATGAAGTGGATTTCTTTCATTCTCGGATACAAGCGTGATTCCTGCCGCCGCAGACATCTCGATTACGGCAGTTTGGGTTTTTTCAAAAAGACCGTAACTTGCCTGAACAAATGTACCAAGAGGACCCGTTACCGAAACGGTGCGTCTTTCTCCGCCGAGACCATCTATTAAAGCATCTACCGTTCCTTCTCCGCCGTCTGCCAACGGGCGAACGATGACCTCTGCTTCGGGAAACGCGCGTAAAATCCCCGTCTTCGCCGCATTTCCTGCCTGCAAAGACGACAAACTTCCTTTAAAAGAATCAATTGAAATGACCACTTTCATATGTGTTTCTTCCTTATTCTTCAAATGTAATACTGTGAGAAATCACAGTTTCCTCACCTGCAGAAAGCATGGTAATGGATTCTTTTTCCGAGAGCAAATATCCTGAGCCCACTCTGTCCGGAAGACCGGTCCACGGTTCAAAACAGATATATTTTCCTTCCGGCATTGTCCAGATTAAAAGATGGTCATGTCCCGGAAATTCCAAGGTGATTTTTTTGCTTGCACCACGCTTTACCAAAGAGATTTTTCGAGACTTCAGTTCTTCGATTACAATTGCATCTATTTCAAAATATTTTTTCTTTAGGGGAAGTTCTTTTTCATTTTCTAAAATACAGATTTTTTCATCCGTTACAAGCGGACCTTCTAAAACCGTGTGATATAACGTTTCGTTTTCATCAAACACAACGCTATACGCTTCATATCCTTCCGGGCACGCATAGCCTTCGTGCGCTCCTGCAGAAAAATACAAAGGTTTACTGTCTTTATTTTCCACCTTATAATCTACGTTCAGTTTGTTTCCCGAAAGGGTAAACACTACACGGAACGCAAAATCAAAGGGATAACACTTCTTTGTTTCTTTGTTTGCAGCATATAAAAGTGTCACAGAGTCATTTGTTTTTTCTTCTACTTCATATTCCACGCGGGAAGCAAACCCGTGCTGCGGAAGAGAATATTCTTTTCCGTCAAACACATATTTTCCTTCCTTTAAACTGCCGCAAATTGGGAAAAGAACAGGCGCTTTATCTTCCCAAACAGCAGGGTCACCTTCCCAGATAAACTCTGTTCCGGCTTTTCCTACAACACTTTGCAGTTCAGCGCCTTTTGTTGAAACCGTAACGGTTAATGCTTCGTTTTCAATCGTGATAAATGGCATAATCATTCCTCCAAGTTGTTTATGAAACTATTATATCATAGATACATCTTACCGTCAATTGCGTATCCTATTCTTTTAAAAAAGAGATGCAAATCGCATCTCTTTTTATTTAGTCTTCACTTATACCATTTACGGTATGTAATCCATAACTTTTTAAAATTTCGACTGCCTTTTCAACATCTTCAATGGTCGTTTCCGTGTCGGGCAATGTATTTTCCATGCCAAGTGCATCGTATCGCGATGCAGCAAAATTATGATACTTTAAAACTTTCACTTTTTCAATCCCTTTGAGATTCCTTAAAAATGCTCCGATTTTTTCGCATTCTCCGTCGTTAAATCCAACAACAAGAGGATAGCGTATTTCAATCCTGCACCCGCTTTCCGAGAGAAACTGTAAGTTTTCCAATATCACTCCATTTTCCTGACCGGTACACTTTTTATGGACATCTGCATCAAATGCTTTTATGTCGTACAAGAATTTATCTGCATAGGGCATAATTTTTTCAAAAACAGAATGATTTACAAATCCGCAGGTATCAATATATACACTCACGCCTGCCTCATGAAACTTTTTTGCCAAGGCCACCGCAAAATCTACCTGTGCCAAACACTCTCCGCCCGAAAACGTGACGCCGCCATTTCCGTTTTGAAAAAATGGTGCATCTTTCATAACCATATTAAAGAGCATGTCGACGTCTACCTCTTCCCCGTAGGAAACAAGCGCATTTACCGGGCATTTTTCTGCCGCATCCACATTTTTCTTTCCTTCACACAAGCCACACTCTATACACTTTTCTTTGAAAAAACCAATCTGTTTTTGAAAGGAAATACTCTCCGGATTATGACACCACACACAAAAAAGCGGACACCCTTTAAAAAATATGGTGGTTCTTAAACCGTCTCCATCGTGTATTTCCATTCGTTTGATTCCGCAAATCGTACCTTTCATGGGTTCCTCCGTTATCTGCTTGAGCGCGCAATAAATTCATTCTGCTCTTTTTCCGTGAGGCTTGAAAAGAGCACATTCCAGCCGCACAGTCTTACCTGAAGATTTTGATATTTTTCAGGATTTTTTTGCGCATCTTTTAAAATTTCTGTGTTTAAAATATTATACTGCACCGCAAAACCGCCCAGTTCAAAATATGTTTTCAGTGTCGCATACAAGGCGTTCAGACCGTTTTCTCCCTGCACAGAAGATGCGTGCAGGTCAACATCCACTACTGTTCCGTTCGGGGTGTTTGTTGTATCAAGTTTTGCTACGGATAAAAGATGCGCTGTTGCGCCCTCTTTGTCCGCGCCAAAAGAGGCGCTCGTGTTTTGGGAAATTGTTTCCCCGTTTTTCCTTCCATCGAAGGTCGCTGCAGTCTTTTCGCCAAACTCCCAACGCCAGTTTATTGAAAAAAGTCCGAGTCTGTATACGCCGCCTTTTTTATTCGGTCTTCCTGAAATGACAGAGGATAATACATCTACCACGTCTTTTGCAAGTGCGTCTGTTTCCTCGTCTCCCGTTCCGTATTTTGGCAGTTTGTGTTTCACAGTTAGCCTTAAAACTTCTTCATTTGCCCAATCAGATGTCAAGATTTCTTTTAACTTTCCAACTGATACCTTCTTTTCGTCAAATACCAACTTTTTAATAGCAACCAAAGAATCCACCGCGGTTGCAAGACCCAATGCGTTGACCGAAGAATTGTTATATTTTGCAGCATAATCGCAGTAAACATCGCCGCCTTTTTCCATGGCAGAGGTGTAACTTGCAGAAAAAATAGGGCCTGCGTGCATCCAGCTATAATTTTCTTCATAGATATCTGTAACCTGCATTGCGCATTCACTTAAATGCGTCATTTGTCTTAAAAATTCCTGGTAGAGTGCTTCAAATGTCGGGAATACCCCATCATTTTCAAGTCCGAGTATTTTGCCTGTTTGCATATCTTTTCCGCAGTTTAATGCAAGTTCCAGGGCTTTTGGAAGATTGACTCTTGCGTTACAGGAGCACGTGATTTCATTATTTGCGCCGCATTCATAGCAGCCCACGATATGATAATTCGTTGCGTCCTCATGTTCTGCGCCAAGTTTTTTGATGGATGCAATCACTCTCTCGTCTGATAAAAATACAATGCTGTTATTTCCATTTCGAACAGCAACGAGTGCATCTTTTACAATTGCTTCCGGAATATTTTTTGAGCATAGCAAATGAAGTTTCACATTTGGAGGAGAAAGTTTCGCATAAGCATCTAAAAAGAGATACGAAAGTTCATTTACCAAACTGTTTCCTTCTTTATCGGTTCCGCCAAGTGCAAATGGCATATTTGCTTCTGCTTCATAACTGTTGATTTCCTTTAAATAATCAATGAACAGTTCTTTTGTCTCTTCTGCTTCTTCCAAAGCGAAGTAAGGATATAAAAGAGAATCGAGTCTTCCAAGCGTTCTTAAATATGTCCCGTCAAAATGATGCTGTAGGCAATAGAAAATAAGTGTCGCCTGCATCGCTTCAAACATCGTCTTTGGCGGGTTTTCTAAAAGATTATTAAGTCCCTCTGCCATTTCTTTTTTTCCCGCTTGCTCCGCCTTATCTTTCGCGCGTTTTAAAAAGGAAAGTGCCGCATCATACACTCTTATAACCTGCTCGTAAAATCTTTTTTGCTTTTCCTCTAAATCGCCTTTTTTTAAATATGTTTCCGCGCGCTCCTTTAAACCGCAAATCCCCAAAGAAAGAACGCTTTCCCACTCCGGCGAAGTGTGACCAAAATCAAATTCTCCCGTATAGGCAAACGCTTCTTCTCCTTCTGCATAGCCTTTTGCTGCTACTTGTTTTTTACATTCTTCCGCCCGGCTTCTGAAAACTTCCCTTTGAATGTCTTCACAATTCACACGAACAAAAAATCTGTAATCTTCAGGCACAGTAATTTCGCAGTTTTCAAATAGATACACCAGCGTATCGCAATCATTTTTTAAAATGTCGCTTTCACCCCGATAAATCTCTTTTCTCTCAAACGCATAATTTCTTAGTTCTTCTTTTGATTTAGCCACAAAAAATCACCTCTACTAAAAATTATACACGTTCCACTTTCTTTCGTAAATCTTCAAAAAAGCATTTTTATACTTTTCGTTGGTAAAGTTTGCATATACCCTTGTATTCCGGCTACGAAAATGGTATAATACAAATATATTGCAAGGTGGGATACGGATGAAAAAAGTCGATATTTCAAAAAACGAATTATACTTAAACAAACTGATTAAT
This sequence comes from Congzhengia sp., assembly GCA_045660945.1. Lineage (GTDB taxonomy): Bacteria > Bacillota > Clostridia > UBA1381 > UBA9506 > Congzhengia. Next base: position 8,081 of record JAZRET010000278.1, on the reverse strand, counting down.
GTGATAAAATCTTCTAATCACTGCACGACGCTACAAGTGCGCAAAGGACGCTATAGCGATGCTTTTATTTACATTTTATCCGGCAGTTGCACCTATTCATTTGATGACAATACCGTATTTACCGCAAATGGCGGAGATATCTTGTATCTGGCACAAAGCGCTACATACACCATGCAAATTCACTCCCCGGATTATGAATTCATTTATTGTGATTTTACATTTTACGATGATGCCCCACGAAAAAGCGCAGTGTACACTCCAAAAAATTTTCAGGAAGCAAAAAATCTGTTTGAAAAACTGTATAGAAGATATCATGCATCTTCCCAAAAAAATTTTTCCGAATGTATGTCGCTGCTTTATCAAATCTATGGCATCATCTTTCAAACGGAAAATAACCCATACTTTTCAAAAAACACAAAAGAGAACATTGCGAAAGCAAAGGATTATATCGACCACAATTTTCAGGATTTAAATCTTTCGGTATCTTCTCTCGCGAGCCGCTGCAAACTAAGCGAAGCATATTTCAGAGAACGCTTTAAAGCTCTTTATCACGTAAGCCCAAGCCAATATATCATTCTCCTAAGAATCGAAAAAGCAAAAAGTTTCATGGAATACCCTTTTCTTTCGTTAGAAGAATGTGCACAAAAGAGTGGATTTTCATCCCTACAATATTTCTGTCGCGTGTTTAAAAAAACAACAGGCATAACGCCTGCAAAATATCGCAAAAAATTTTCAGAAAATCAGGTGACGATATGAACATCAAAAATTTTGAGCAAAAATTATCAAACCATGAATTTGACAATATTTTGACGCTGCTATACGGAAACCAAGAAGACGTTTTAGCAACCCAAACGAAGCGCTACCAAAACGCTTTGTCTGCCTTCCATTCATTTTTCCCGGAAAAAGATGACGTCAAAATGTTTTCTGCATCAGGAAGAACAGAAATCGGCGGAAATCACACCGACCATCAGCACGGCGTTGTTTTAGGCGGCGCAGTAAACTTAGATGCAATCTGCGTGGTTTCCTTCCACGAAGAAGGCATTGTCCGCATAAACTCCGAAGGCTATGCACCGCTTGAACTGGCAGTCAATAACCTAAAGCCGGAAAACGGCGACTCCGGAACCGCCTCCATTTTAAAAGGCGTGCTTTTTAAATATGCAGAAAAAAATGTCAAGGTCGGCGGATTTGATATGTACTGCTCCTCCGATGTCATAAATGGAGGCGGTGTTTCTTCTTCTGCAGCATTTGAAGTTTTGATTTGTACCATTATTAACAGCCATTACTACCAAAACAAAAGTGACGCTTTGGAAATTGCGAAGATAAGTCAATTTACAGAAAATGTTTATTTTGGAAAAAAGAGCGGACTTTTAGACCAAACCATTTCTGCTGTCGGCGGACTTGTCTCTGTTGATTTTAAGGATAATAAAAATCCCTCCATCGAAAAAATCGATTTGCGATTTGAGGATTTTGGTTACACGCTTTGCGTGGTAGACACGAAAAGCAGCCACGAAAATCTAAGTGACCAATATGATGCCATTACCGATGAAATGAGAGATGTTGCAACATACTTTGGAAAAACGGTTTTAGGTGATGTAGAAAAAGATGCGTTCTATGAAGCGATCCCACTCCTGCGTGCCACCTGCTCGGAGCGTGCAATTTTAAGAGCGATGCACTTTTTTGACGAAACAGAGCGTGCACGCCTTGAGGCATATGCCCTAAAGGCAAAAGATATCGAACGCTTTCTCGCACTTGTCAACGAGTCCGGTGATTCTTCCTCGATGCTGCTGCAAAATCTTTATTCTTGCAACACGCCCACGCAACAGGAAATTTCGCTCGCGATTGCATACAGTAAAAAGGTTTTAAACGGCAAAGGTGCAGTTCGTGTGCACGGCGGCGGCTTTGCAGGAACGATTCAGGCATTTGTTCCCACAAATATGGTAAATATCTATGCACTTGAAATGGAAAAACTCTTCGGAGAACATTCCTGCATCCCACTTTCCATTCGTCCCGTTGGCGGAATCGAAATAAAATAAAGCTTGTTCTCAGACTCCTTTGACGGCAAAAATCTTGCCCTCAAAGGAGTTTTTCTTTTCCTTTGTCACCTTTTGTCAACATCCGTCACATCAAAAATTGGCGAAACCGCACGGAACCTGTAACTTCCTGACACAACATCCATATTTTTCCAATTAATTTACAAAAATTGGTAAAAAGCACTTGAAATATAAAAAAACGAGTGCTATAATAGGCTTTGTCAAGAGTTGTTAAAAATTTCCATTTCTTTCAAAAAAACACCATAGGAGGACAAAATATGATGAAAGTAGTAATTGTAGACGACAATCCCGAAGTAAGAAATACCTTAACGGAATACCTCGGGAACCAAAGTGACTTTGAAGTGATTGGTGCAGCAGATAATGGTGAAGCTGGATACCGTATGATTTGCGAGAAAAAGCCAGATGTTGCCATTTTGGATATTGTAATGCCAAAACTTGACGGTTTGAGTTTGCTCGAGCGCCTGCAAACCACACCTGACCTTAAAACAAGTTATGTGATGTATAGCGCAATCGGAAATGATAAGGTGACACAAAGAGCATTTTCTTTAGGCGCACAGTATTTTATTATGAAGCCCTGCAGTGACCTTTCTGTAATTGCGGAGCGCCTCCGCCAGGTAAATACCTTTTTAAATATTTCTCACAGTGCGAGCGCCGCAATTCCCAATGCAAAAGGTGCGTATACACCGGTTAACGAAAACAATTTAGAAAGTGTTATTACGGATATCATCCACGATATTGGCGTTCCGGCACACATCAAAGGATATAACTATCTGCGTGATGCCATTGGTCTTTGCATTAGGGACGACGAGTTTATCAATTCCATTACAAAACTTTTATACCCCACCGTTGCAAAGAATTTTTCCACCACCTCTTCACGAGTAGAGCGTGCGATTCGCCATGCAATTGAGGTTGCCTGGAGCCGTGGAAGAGAAGAAGTTTTAACTGATATTTTTGGTTATACCATTGACACCAACAAAGGGAAACCAACAAACGGTGAATTTATCGCGATGATTTCAGATTCGATTAAGCTAAAAATGAAACAAGCAGTTTAACGCCCACCCTATCGGTAGCGCGCTCATTTTTAGTGTTTAACCTCCCCGAGGGGCGCGCTACCGCTCTTTTAAAAACCAAATAAATCTACAAAAAGTAGCCAATTCATGGTTGCTTTTTATTTTTTTCTATGCTAAAATAATGACGAAGGAAATCATTCTTATCTAGGCGGAGGCGCATACTATGTCCGGTAAAGTAAAAAGTATTCTGTTAACTGTATTTGGTGTTTTTGTAACTGCCCTTGGCATCAGTCTTTTTTATGTGCCGAATAAAGTTGTAAACGGCGGATTATCCGGTATTTCCACCATTTTGTTTTACTCTCTGCAGATTCCTGTATCTGTTACAACGGCAGTTTTAAATGTTATTTTGGCCCTTTTGGGACTTAAGATATTAGGAAAATCATTTACGATTAAAACAATCGCTTGTTCTTTGCTTTTATCCGTATTTTTAGAGATTTGTTCCTACATACCACCCGTTACGGACAACATCTTACTCGGTGCAATTTTTGGTGCTGTTTTATACGGCTTCGGCATCGGGCTTGCATTTTCCCAATCTGCCTCCACCGGCGGAACAGATATTTTAGGAAGAATTGCGCAGCACTTTTTCCCGCATATGCCGATTGGAAAACTCTTGCTTTTTATTGACGGCGCGATCATTTTGGGCTCTTACTTTGTGTTCCGAGATGCAAATCTCATTTTATACGGTGTTATTGCCCTGACTGTTTCCACTTATTCTATTGACTATCTGATTAAAAAACTCAACATTTCAAAACTTGCTTTTGTCATCACATCAAAAGGCGCGGAAATTGCCGAGTTTTTAATTTCTACCTCTCCGCGTGGCATTACGCTTTTTGACGTTACCGGCGCATATACCAACGAGAAAAAGCATATGCTCATGTGTGCGCTGAAAGATTCCGAAATGCCGGAATTTCAAAATAAAATCAAATCGATTGATAAAGACGCATTTACGATTTTCTCTGAATCACAGCAAATCGTTGGAAACGGATTTCGGGTATACAGATAAAAATGCATATAAAAAAATGCAACCGTGATACGGTTGCTTTTTCTTTTTGTATCTTATTTCATTTTTAAAACTTCTTTTACGTTCTTTGCAATATTCTCTGCTGTTAAACCATAAATTTCAAACAGTTCTGCAGGTTTGCCGGACTGACCGAATACATCCTGTGTTCCTACTCTCTTCATCGGAACGGGGCAATTTTCACAAAGCACTTCTGCAACTGCGCTTCCCAAGCCGCCAATCACGTTATGTTCTTCTGCTGTCACGATTGCGCCGGTTTCTTTTGCCGCTTTTACAATGATTTCTGTGTCAATTGGCTTAATGGTTGCCATATTGATAACGCGCACGGAAATTCCTTCTCCTTTTAAGGTTTCTGCCGCCGTCATCGCTTCCGGTACCATAAGTCCCGTTGCGATAATGGTAGCATCTGTACCTTCTACGATTTCCACGCCTTTTCCGATTTCAAACTTGTATGTATCGCGGTCAAAAATTTCCGGAACAGCGAGTCTTCCGAATCTTAAGTAAACAGGACCATCGTGTTTGATTGCCGCTTCTACTGCCAGAATAGATTCTGCTTTATCAGCAGGATTTAAGATTACCATGTTCGGAATGGTGCGCATTAAACCGATATCTTCCAAGCACTGATGTGTTGCACCATCTTCTCCAACGGAAATACCTGCGTGTGTTGCGCCGATTTTTACGTTTAAATTAGGATAGCCAATTGCGTTTCTTACCTGTTCAAATGCTCTTCCTGCTGCAAACATTGCAAAAGAACTTGCAAATACAATTTTTCCGCAGGAAGCTAAGCCTGCCGCAGTAGACATCATATTTCCTTCTGCAATACCGGTATTAAAAAAGCGTTCGGGGAATGCCTTTTTGAATGTGTCAGTTTTGGTGGATTTAGAGAGGTCTGCATCCAAAACTACGATATCATATTTTTCACCGAATTCGGCCAAAGCAAGACCGTATGCTTCTCTTGTTGCTGTTTTTCCCATTGTCTTAAGCCTCCTTCAGTTGTTCTGTTAATGCGTTTAATTCGTCCATAGCCTGCTGATACTGCTCGTCATTCGGCGCACTGCCATGCCAAGCAGGATTGTTTTCCATAAAGGAAACGTCTTTCCCTTTGATGGTTTTTAAAATAATCATGGTGGGCTTTCCTTTTGTTGCTTTTGCTTCGTTGATAGCAGCAAGCATTGCTTCAAAATCATGACCGTCACATACGATTACATGCCAGCCAAAGCTTTCAAATTTTTTATCAATCGGAAGGGGATTCATAACTTTAGAAATGTCACCATCAATCTGAAGACCGTTAAAGTCAACAAACGCTGTTAAATTGTCAAGTTTATAGTGGGGTGCATACATTGCTGCTTCCCAAACCTGACCTTCTTCTAATTCGCCGTCACCCAAAATGGTGTAAACACGATAATCTTTTCCGTCAATTTTTCCGGCTAACGCCATGCCGTTTGCCGCAGAAATACCCTGACCCAAAGAGCCACTTGACATATCTACACCGGGAACGCCTTTCATATCGGGATGACCCTGCAGATAACTTCCGGTTTTACGGAATGTCGGAATGTCTTCTTTCGGGAAGAAGCCACGCTCTGCTAAAACGCCGTAAAGTCCGGGTGCACAGTGGCCTTTTGAAAGAACAAAACGGTCACGGTCCGGATTTTTCGGATTTTCGGGGTCAATATTCATGACCTCAAAATATAAAAGAGTAAGTACATCTGCGATGGAAAGAGAGCCCCCCGGATGACCGGAATTTGCCGCATGCACCGCAGTAATTGCGCTTTTTCTTACATCTGTCGCAATTCGTTTTAGTTCTGTGATTTTTGCTTTATCCAAAAATAACAGCTCCTTTCTTATGTCTTATATATTAAATTACATTGTTTACGGAAATTTCCGAAATCCCAGACCCGTGATCTTTCTTGCACTCGCCAGGATGAAAAATGCATTTTCGTCATGCTTTTGCACGATGCGCTCGAGTTTTGGAAGTTCAAACCCCTTCACGACACACATCAGCATTGTAAAATTTTCTTTTGCATACATTCCTTTTGCATAAATACCGGTTACGCCGCGCGAAAGCCCGATTTGAATTTCTTCTGCGATCGCATCGCTTTTCTTTGATACTACATACACAACTTTTGCCACATTGGCACCGGAAATGAGGTAATCTACCAAAAAGGAACTAATAAAAAGAGCAAGAATGCCCGAAAGTACTGCCTCGGTGTTTTGAAAAAACCATGCACCAAAGAAAATCACCAGAAAATCAATAGCAAAAACCCATTTCCCGACGTTTACCGCGGGGAAAATTTTATGTCCCAGGGCAGCTAAAATATCTGTTCCTCCGGTTGTTCCGCCGGAAAGAAACACAAGCCCGAACCCAAGTCCAAATAAAACGCCGCCGAAGACAGATGCCATCATCATGTTTTCTGTAAGGCTTGGAAGCGCCGCCGTCACATCGGTAAACACCGAAAACAAAACTGTCCCAACCAGTGTTTTTATGCCAAAGCCGTTTTTGATAACGATTGCACCAAGTACAAAGAGGGGGACATTTATAAAAAGCATCATAAGCCCCATCGGAAAACCCGTTAAGGCGTTTACCACAATCGCAATTCCGGACGCGCCGCCCGAAACAATCTCATGCGGTCCTAAAAAAAGATTTAAACCAAGTGCTAAAAGTAGTGCACCAATCACAATGCCGCTATATGCCTTTAGCGTATCTAAAATCTTAAGATGCTTTTTGTTTTTTATCAAGCAAGTTCGCTCCCTACTCTGCCGTTTCTATGGCGGAAAAAGAAAGCGCAAGTACCTCGTTTAATCTCTCATTTTGTCCCGTTACATACAGATAACCAATCAAAGCCTCTAAACCCGTTGCCTGTCTGTAATCATTCATATCGGCGTTTTTCGGCACAGTATGAATATTTGTGTTTCTGCCCCGTTTGTAGATTTCGAGTTCTTCTTCAGTAAGGTAATCGCGAATGTTTAAAATCGCGATTGCCTGCGCTTTTGCTTTTACAAAGCCAACGGCTGTATTATGTAGCGCACTTGCAGGGCGATTGCCCTTTGCTAAAATCTTTGTTCTCACAAACAGTTCATAAACACTGTCACCAATAAATGCAAGTGTTAAGCCGGAAAGTTCATGCACATCCGGCATCATTTCTCCTTTTAAAATGGAATCTATGTTCATACGTGTTCCTCACAAGAACTTATTTTTCAATCACGCGGATTTTCATGCCTTGTCTGGTATCTGCAACTTCGATGCCAAGGGACAAAAGTTTATCACGAATCGCATCGGCTTTTGCCCAGTCTTTTGCTTCTCTGGCTGCTTTTCTTTCTGCAATCAACTGTTTTGCTTCCTCAGAAATAGTATCCTCAGAAGAACGGCGGAATATTCCTAAAACTTCGCCGAGTTCACGCATCATGCCGATGGAGCTTTCAAATAGTTCAAGCGCCCAGTTTTCCTTTTCAGCAGAATTTAAAAATCTTGCCAAATCAAAGAGTGCCGCGATTGCATCGGCTGTATTTAAGTCATCATCCATTGCCGCACAGAACTGCTCTTTAAACGCCGGAAGTTTTGCTTTTATATCCGCTTCTTCGGGTGTTAAATCGCGTTTTTTTGCTTTGGTTGCCAAAAATTCTAAGTTGTGCAGACAGTTGTAAAGTCTCTCAAGACCCGATTTAGACTGATTTAAAAGTTCATCCGCAAAGTTAATCACGCTTCTATAGTGTGCACTCAGCATAAAGAAACGAATCACTTCATAATCGTATTTTTTTGCTACATCACGTACTGTAAAGAAGTTACCCTTAGATTTTGACATCTTTTCATTGTCTACATTGATGTAGCCGTTGTGCATCCAGTATCTAGCAAAAGGGTGTCCGTTTTCACACTCACTCTGCGCGATTTCATTTTCATGATGCGGGAAAATAAGATCCTGACCGCCGGAGTGAATATCAATCGTT
>JAZRET010000277.1:0-6214 GCA_045660945.1 Congzhengia sp. | reverse complement strand
TGAGCGCTGGGTGGCGGTGGGCGGGTTATGCCCCATACTTCCACACATACCCGCCGCCTGTTTTGCGCCGTCCGCATGCACATTCTTGTACTGATTTACACGGTATTCCTGTTTTCCGTTCGGCTTCCGCCGTGCTTGGGTAGGTTGCAACAAAATCACCGCGCTTTGTATATTGGGATACTTCTTTTCGCTGTGGTTTTACATCTCTTTTGAATTCGTATGCGTTATTTGGTGTCAAATCTTCGGCGCGTTCTATCAGGGTATCACTTTTCTGTACGTTGCAACGGAAATGGGCTAACCGAACATTCCCCCATGAATGCAAACCGCCCCGCGATATTGGTACAATATGATCAATAGACGGGTAATTTGCACCCACGGTATTTTTTTCTGTGTCTTTGTCCGACCAATCGCACACGCCGCCGCATAAATAACAAACGCCCGAATCCCGTTTATAAAGCGATTCAAGCGTAATGTCTTTATCTATGATTTGTTCTTTCGGTATACGGTGCTGTTTCCGCGCATTACTTAACCGTTTGCCGCATTCCTTGCTACACGTTTTCTGGCGTGGGTTGCGGGTTGTAAATTCCTTGCCACACACTTTGCACGTTCCTGTGTACCATTTCGATTCTAGTTTTGGTTTAGGCGGATGTGTTTTTCTCCGTGTGTCTTCTCTTTTCTTTGCGGCAATGCTTCTGTTTTCTTTCTTTCTTTGTTCCCTTTCTTGACCGTACAGCCCGTCACAATACTTGTGGTTATCCGCACACGTTTTGCAACAATATATCTGTTTGCCGTTAGTTGGCATAAACGTTTTGCCGCAATGTTTGCATTCCCTTGGCGGGTGTATGACTTTGCGGTTTTCTTTCTTGTTTTCTTTCGTGGCGATCTCTCGGCATTCAACAGTGCAGTATACTTCACTGCCGTATATCTTTTTGAATGTCTGCCCGCAATACTTGCACGTTCCTATTGTGCCGCGGTTGTATGTGATTCGCCCGCTGTGTTTGTCGCGGCATTCGCGCGAACAATACCGGCTGTTGCCATGCGTTGGTGTGTATTCCCGCCCGCATTCGCTACATATCATTTAGCCCCCCCTTTTTTAGTAATTTTGCCAATCAATTGTTTTCGGCAATACTCTGTTGCTTATTGTTTCCGTTTCTTTTTGAATGTCTTTGTTTGCTTCAATTACTAACTTTGTGCCTTTTGTTTGATTGCATACAAGGTGCGCTAACTGTAGATTGTCCAGCGCTGACGGGTGACCGCCTTTTTGTATCGGTATTATGTGATCAATGGTTGCGCTCATTGGGTGCGGAAACTTCAACGATCTGTCAACCGGCTTGCCGCACAATGCGCATATTTCCTGTGTTGCCAAAATATGGCGTTTATTCTTGTCAAATTCTGACTGCGCGCGCCCGTCTTTATCGGGGCGGTTTCTTCTTGCCACGGGGTTTTTTCCTTTTCTGCTCAATTGACCATTGACGATATACGGCACACATCTGTTTGCAATCTTCTTTCAACTCACATTTGGCGCACGGCGCTTTTTCCTCAAATACCATAATGAACACCCGAAAGCCACCGCGGTGATACACGTCATATCAGAATTGGAGGGATTCAAGACAGCACAAAGAAAGTAGAAACCACGCGCCACGGTGGCAAAAATAAAACGCCCGCGTGGTATTGGGCGCTTTATCTCACACTATCATTTTATCAATTTTTCTTTTCCCTGTTGGGGAATTTCCTATATTTTTTGCAAAATGGTGTATATTTTGTACTTCATTTGTTCCGCTGTTATGCCGATATCTGCCGCCATTTGGTCAATTGTCTTTTTTGCGGCGTACCTCATCATAATCGTTGTGCGGTCTGCGTCTGTCATTGCCTGTAACTGTTCCGCCGTCCATGCCAGCAATACCCGCGTGAAACTCAATTCTGCGTTGATCTGTTCCAACTGCCGGTCATAGTCCAGCGCTGTATTGCGGTTTACCGGTGAAACGGTTGGCACTTTGTCGGGGTCGTAACTCACCCCGCGAACGTTTGCCCGCTGGTATTCGTAATAGTCTTTCTGCGTCAGCAATTCCGTGCGGTATTCGCCTATTGCTTCGTATGATTCCAGCAGTTTACGCAATATTTTGGCTTTCGGTGTCATCTATGTATACCTGTTCGCCCCGTCCGCAATAATCATCACCATTAACCGCCCTGTACCACCACCGGCAATGTAATTTGCCGTTTTTCTTCGTGGTAACGTAGCGGCATTCTTGGCAACGCACCAATTCACAAACCGTTGTGACGTCGTTGTTTTCTTCTATTCGTACAATGTATTCGTTCATCTTTTCTCCCTTTCCGTATTGTGTGTTCAACAATCGCGTTTGACTTGCCCATCATGCCCGCCCATATAAACGGCAATGTACAGCCCGATATTGTGGGGTCGTTTATTGCTGGCAAGCAATATTTCCTGTACGGGCAATCACCCACGCCGTTGTTATCCTTGCAATGGACAATCATTCGCCATCCCTCGCAATATAGAACGCCGCCATGAATAACGCGGATAATGTGCCGCCAGCAATCGCACCGGTTATGAATAATAATGCTTTCATTCTCCGTTTGCCCTCATAACATTTGTTTAAATATGGCTACCAATACGTTAACCACAATACTGTTGCCGGCTTGCATATACAGGCGGGTGTTGCTCACGACAGCCGCAGCCTTATCAAAGTCCACATCCGTAAAACCCATCAATCTCCAGCACTCTCGCGGGGTTAGCATTCTGACACGCATTTCCCTCACGCTTTCCACAAAAGCTACATCATTGCCACCGGTCTTTAATGTAGGAATCATGTTGTGTTGCACCACACCTCTTTTCTGTTCGGGGCGGTCAATATAAATCCCGTCACCGTCTTCCGCTTCCGTATATCCCTTGGCATTCTTTGCCGGCACCAGTATTTTGGTTGGTCCTTTGTAGTCCGTTGCACCCTTTCTATATAGTTTTTTCAAGGATGTTTCCTTCAGATAATACTTTTCATTTACTTCACCTTCTAACATATCCTTCAATCGAAGCAACAACTTCTGCGGTGCGGGGAATTGATAGTTCCAATCACCCTGAATGGAAACCATAAAGCACCGCTTCCGGTTCTGCGGAATTCCGTAATCCTTTGCATTGAGGATTTGTACATAGTTGGAATAGCCAAGACTCTCAAGTTTGTTTCTCCATATATAGAAGTCCTCAATGTTTTTCGCCCCAACCACATCCGGCACATTCTCCATAAGCAATACTTGTGGCAATTCAGTGCATTCGTCCAAGATTCTTTCTACTTCCCATAACAGCCCCGATCTTGTGCATGCGCCTTTCCCCATACCGGTGCGTTTTCCCGCTAAACTCAAATCTTGGCAAGGAAATGAATAACACATTATATATGTGTATTGTTCTGTGTCTACTATCGCCAAATCTTCCGCATGGGTCTGTGTTATATCAGAACAAATAAATAATGTTCCATGTACGGCGTTGTACGACCGCATGGCGTACTTGTCAATTTCAACCACCCTGTACCGTTCAAAATCCGCGCCAAGCACTTCAAGCGCCTTTGCCTGCGCACCTATTCCGGCAAACAATTCAATCAATCTAATCGGCTTATCTATCTTAAACTGCGGGAAAATAAACTCATATATATTCGTTTGCCGTTCATACATGGCGTTTTCCCTTTCTGAACCAGCCCAGCGAATTGGCAACCTGTTCAAACTGTTCGGGCGTCACATCTGTTTCATTGTGTTCCGCGATCATCGCGGCGGCTGTTTCCGTGTCTATTTCCCAATCAATCCACATTTGAAACACGGTTTTGTCCGCCGCCGCTTTGTACGGTAACCGGCTAAACCTAATTTTCTTCATTCTCTGCCACCGCCTTTGCTTCCGCGACAAACCCGAAATAATCAGAAATTAGTTTGTACATAGAATCGCGGTCAATGCCGTATTTATCTGCATTGCCCAGCAAATATGCCGTATCAATCGCGTATTTGTATTCTTTCCCGATCAGCGGCGCAACCGTGTGCATGGGTATTTCATACCGACACCGTCCGGCGCTATCTTCGATTGACAGGATTTTGCCTGTCGCCGTGTCCAGCACTTCGATTGAACCGCCAACCGTAGAAAACTTTGCTTTTGCGTGTTGCCGCCCAATTCTGCGGTATATCATCGTTTCCATATCTCACCTAAAACGGCAATTCGTCTTCCGTTATTTCAACCGGCGTTCCCGTGTCAAACCCGTCGTATTCGGTTTCTGTCTTGCGGCGTGCCTTTTCCAGCCGCACTACCGTTTCCGCAAGTATGTACTGTTCTGTGCGCGTGGCGTTGTCTTGTTTCCATTTGTCTTTGCGATTCTTGCCAAGTACGGCGATCAAATCACCTTTGTGGTACGTGGCGATGATGTCAGCCGTTTTGCCGTACGCCTTAACCGTTATCCATTGCGTTGAATCTTCGCCGGTTTCGGTCTTTCCGTCCGCTATTGCAATGTCGAACCGTACATATGTTGTGCCGGTCTTTGTCTTTTGCGGTGTTGGGTCATTGCCCAGCCGCCCCGTTGCGTTCGCTGTGTTAATCGGGTATATCATGCGTTTTTCTCCATTCCTCATATTGCTGGCGGGCGTCCTCAATTGTGGTGTTGTCTGCCAGCGCGTTTTGCATTGCGTGTATTGCGTCAACGATCTGTTTCAATTCCGCTTCTGTCATGGTGGCTTCTTTAGGCGTTTCTGTCTTATACGCTGGTAACACTTGCGGGCGGGCTTTCCGCCTTGCGGTGCGTTCCCAACCGTCAAACAGTTTCCGCCAATTCTGTACCGGTTCGCCGTTCTGCCGCCATCCGTTGCGCCTGTACTTTTCGTAGAATTCAAACGGATTCGATACAAACCCATTGGCGCGGGCGTATGCTTGTACCTGTTCCAAATTAGGTGTTCTGTTTTCCCCCATACCCCTTTTCTTTCGCTTTCTTGACTTCTTTATTTCTTTTTCTTCTTATTACGTTGTTACTTCCGTGTTACTTCCGTGTTAGGTTTCATGTTACTTTGCGTGTTAGCCCTCACGGGCGGATTGTTGATATGTGCTGTATTTGACAACGTTTATCAACAACCCGTACCGTGTTGGCTTGCATGTTATTTCACCGGTTGATTTTAGGTGCTTTATTGCGGTGCGCACATTCTGTATTGACAGCCCTGTGTTTTCTGCGATCGTCGGTATGCTTTCGACCATCTGCCCGCGCGCAATCCGCAATCCTTTGAATTTGCCGGTTTCATAATTGGCGCGCATTAGTATGTACAACCATACGTGCGTGGTGTTCACGTCTTTGAACCATTCCCAACCCAGCGTGCTACGGTACAATTTCACGTAGCCCGCGGCGGTCATACTCTGTAACCGTACAGTTTCAGCAACTTTGCGTTGTTCTCTGACTGCTCAAGCCCCCAGCGCTTGTACCGCTTGCCGTTGTTGGTTTCCCATACTGCCCAAAATGTGAAACCCTCTTTTTTCAAATCGTTGATTCTTGCGGCGCACCGTGTTTCACGGATATTTGTAATTGCTTCCCATGTCGTGATACTGCCGTACCGCAGTATGTGTTTCATAACCTGTTCGCGGTTTGTTATTTCACTCATTTCAAATCCCTTTCGTTAAAGATAGTTTTTATGAAATTCTGCCATCCACCTGTCATGCCCGTAGATTTCTTCAAACGCGGCTTGCGCCTGTTGCTTCAATTCGCGCGCTTTGATCTGTCCTTCGGGCGTGTGGTGCAAATTCATGTGCTGATCATGCCGTAACCACACCCACAGCCCGAAACGCTCCGATTTGCCGCGAAAACTGCCGTTCATGATGTGGTGTTTGTCTAAATCGCGGATATCGTGCGTTATGTAGCATTCCCTAACACTCTGCAAAATTGATTTCATATTCGTCCAATATCCGGTCAATTTGGATTGTGCCGTACCATGGCACCGGCTTGTATTGCGCCTTGCGCTTTTTGGGTAGCCATATACACGCCATTTCATCGACTTTCACGCCCAGCGTTTCCGTTATCGCCATTGCGTACATAGTCAACTGAATAGACAGTCTGTCCGCGTCGTATCGCGCTGTGGTCTTGTAATCAATCAGCGTTTTCTTGCCGTTGATGTCCGCCAGCAAATCGAATCTGCCGCACACCCTGTGCGCATACCCCACCATGGTTTCCGTGTATAGCGGTTTTATCTGCTTTTC
>JAZRET010000276.1:0-7163 GCA_045660945.1 Congzhengia sp. | reverse complement strand
TTTTTCGTCATTTCTATTTAAATACTGCACAAGATAGTTTTTCAAAATCGGTCTTTCTGCGCCATTTTTCAGACTCTTTTCATAGAGTGTATAGCTGAGTACTTCCTGCGGAGAAACGACTTCGCCTTTTTTGTCTCTTTTATATACTTCAACGTAGTATAAAGTATCGTCTTTAATTGTAAATGTCGCAACGGGAACGTCGATGACTACTTGTTTGTCTTTTCCCTTTAGATTAATGGAGCAGAGAAGATATTCTTCCCAGTTCACACTTGTTCCGTCAGTGGGGGTTGCACTTTTTGTAAGATAATAGATGCGGTCGCCATAGATGTAACACGTGCTTATATTTTCTTCAGAAATCTGTTTCGGCTCTTTCTTTTCCGTGTCCATTTTGTAAAGATGGAGGAAGGTGTTCATCTGTCCCTGTGCAGCAAGTGTCTGGCACTGGTCTTCGGATAAGCCATTCGGATTATCATAATCGGTCTTTAAATAATAAATTGTGTTTCCGATTACAGAAAGATAGGAAACACCTTCTTCAAGAACGGTTTCGATTTTCTCGCCGTCTTTTGATATTCTCATGATATATCCGTTTTCTATATCCACAAAATAAATCCAGTCACCGGATACGTTTAATGACCCTCCTGCCGCATCGGTAAGCATAGTCTTTTCTTTGGTTTTTTTGTTTTCCTTAATGAGTTCAAAAGTATATGTTTGTGTGTTGTGTGCAAGATAGTACAAAAAGTCTTCGTCTTCGGTAATGAGACCACTCTGGAACATTAAGTTTTCCGGGGTGTTACCCTGCACAAGATTGGTCAGTTTATGAATTTCGTCACTGCCTGTTTTTTGATAAAGTTCGTAGGCTTTTATATACTCACCATTTTTAAACGCATTATCCGCTTGTTTATTTAAAATCAAACGGTACGTAAAAAAGCCGATAGTAGAAAGGATGGCTAAAATTACAAGAGCAATCAAAGCGATAATTACACCTTTTTTTAACTTTTTCATTTTTAACGCTTTTTCTTCGATTTGCTTTAATTCTTCTTCCTGTTTTTTTGCTTCTTCTTCTAATTTCGCATTTTCAATACTAGTCAATAGTGCTTCTTTGGAAGAGAATTTTAAAAGCATTTCTTTCGCTTCATTTCCACAGCGCACGCAAATCTCATCTTCAGGCTTGTTGGCGCGACCGCAAACACATTTCCAATATTCGTTGCGCTTTGAAGCAAAGCAAACTGCATCCGGAACAAATGTGCGAAGGAGCAGAGCATCGTCGATAGAAGCGGTTACTTCATCTACTTCAACGACATTTTCTTCCGATAAAGCATATTCTGTTTCATCGTCAAATTTTACGAAATCAATCTGCACAACAAAATGTTTTGCATTTTCCAAATTTTCTAAAGAAATGGCCTTGTTTTCTGCAAAAAATGACTTTGGCTCTCCGTTCAACGCGTGAAATTCTACGGGAAGTGCAGCCACATCTGTTCCGTTCGCGTCATACGCTAATACCCGAAAAGAAATATCAGTAATCGTTTTTCCGCTTAAATTAAATAGTTTTAATAAAAGAAATGGCTCGTTTGTTTCAGAATTTGTTTTTACAAGCGTGCCCCTGTTTTCAACCGGACATGTTAAATCAATCAGCATAAAATAAGCCTCCAATAATCTAAAATAAAGTTACGTTTATTATAGCACATAAAAAGACAACAGCACAAGTCTTTTTCAAAAACTTTATTTTTTATTCACAGATTGAAAAAAAATTAAGAACTTTTTGTAAGAATCTTGATGTTTGACTTGAAAATAATGCATAAATATAGTAAAATATTTATGATATACTAGTGTAATTTTGGAGGCAAATAGAATATGAAATTATATCGAAATATTTTCATTGTAATACTCTTAATCGGTGCGCTTTGTGCGGCATTTTATTTTGTTGGAAAAATCGCTCCGCAAACATCCGAAACTCCGCCCGTAACGGAAACAGAGTCAGGCGAGGAACAGATGTTTGTTTATCAGGCAAAGATGGATGAAGTTTTATCTTTGCGTATTAAAAACGAAAAGGAAGAATATACCCTCACACAAAAAAATGACAACTGGATTTTAAACGGTGATGCAACGCTTAGTTTAAATCAGCAGGCTGTGAAAAACCTTGTCTCTTCCTGTACGTCTGTTTCCGTAAAATCTGTTGTTGAAGAAACATACGATAAGGCAGCCGCATTTGGTCTTTCCGTCCCCACAGGAACAGTTGAACTTTCTTTAAAAGATGGAAGCAAGAAAATCATTTCAATAGGTTCCCTTTCTGTCGATGGTGCAAATTACTATATTTCCGTTTCGGGCGACCCGAAAATATACTTAAAAAATGCTTACGGAACAGAAAGTATGTTTCCAAACAGCATGTCATTAAGAAAGCTTGAATTATTCCGTATTAACCTTGATGATTTCAGCAGTATTTGCGCGTTTGAAATGGAAAAACAGGGTAACACGCCGATTCGTATTGAACAGAAGGAAGCAGGCACGGAAAATGCAAACTGGAAAATCGTAAAACCAATTACAGCAGATGTAAACGGCATTAACTTTGTAGAGAAGGTTCTTACACCGATGGAAAGCTTCACAATGGCCGTGGTCGTGGAAGATAACGCAAAAGACCTCGGGAAATACGGCCTTACAAACCCGTACGCAACATTTTCTTTGGTTTTAAGCGATGGAGCACACAAGGTAAAAATCGGTGCTGAAACCGAAAATTACCGCTATGTAATGGAAGAAGGCGACAAAACGGTTTATGCGATTGAAAAAAGCAAACTTACTTTTTTAGACGTTGCTTATATGGACCTTATGAGCAGACTCATTCATGTGGAATATATCACGGAAGTGAAGCACATAAAGGTCATTACACCGGATAAAACCTATAAACTTGAAGTTTTAAATGGAGATAAACGTAAAATTGACGGCGCAATCATTGAAAAGTCGGCGTTTTCTAAGGTATATCAGCAGTTTATCGGTATCAGTTTGGACAAACTTACATTTGATAACCTCACAAAAACAGAACCCGAATGCCAGATTAAATACTATAAAAAAGACGGTTCTGTCGTAACGGTTTCTTTTGTTCCTACAGATGACCGTACTTTTCGTGTACTTGTAGACGGAGAAGGAAACTGCTTAACAGCGAAAAAGAATTTCTATGATGCAGTTGCCTTTTTAGAAGAAACTATAAAGAACGCATAATAAGGGAGGAAGAAGCTTGACAAAAGAACAGTTCAGACAAATTATAAAATCAAATGTGCTGCTTCCTGCCGCAATTTTTACCCCGGAAGAAGACGCGTTTTCTTCCTTCACAGAATCGATGGAGGCGGGCGCAAACTGCCTGATTGCTCCGACATATCTTTATGAAACAAAAAAAGAAAAAATGGAAGCAATTCAAAAAACCGTAAATGCTGCGCAGGAAAAAGTGTTTATTTGTGGTGCAGTATCAGAGCCGAAAGAAAAAACAATTATTTCTGGCGGAAAGGCTTCCTTTGATGCGTTTTATAAAGTGATCAAAGATGAAGTTTCGTTCCTTTACGAAAACGCACCGGTTTCTATGCTTTTCTTATTTGGTTTTGAATCCCTTGCAGAAGCAAAATACGCAGTCTTTGCTGCAAGAGAAGTATGTGATTTGCCGGTTTGCGTGTTGCTTGATTTTAAAGACAAGACAACACTTTCCGACGGATTTGATATTACCACTTCCGTCATCACGCTCCAGAGCCTCGGTATCAGTGCTCTCGGCATTATGGCAGATGACTGTGACACTACGCTTGACATTTTGCTTGATATGAAAGAATTTGCATCTGTACCTTTATTTGCAGTGCCGGGCGCAAACGATTATATTACACCGCAGGAGTACGCAGAATACGCACACGATTTTGTAAATAACAAATGCGTGATGTTTTGCGCAGGAAAAGGAACGGATGCACGATTTACGGCGCATATTGCAAAAGAACTCTGGCAACTTGAGCCTTTCCTCCCTGATTTTCCGACCGTGAACGCCGTTTGCGGAAAGAATCAGGCATATTTCATGGACTTTTCCGGTCAGGTTATCGGTAAAAACAAAACCTTAATCGAGATTGATATGGAAAGCATGACAAAGCCGGAGGAAGCGGATGAAATTGTAAAAACACTTTTAAAGAATGGTCTTCCGCCGGTATGCTTTAAAACAAAAGATATCGAAGTGTTAGAACGGGCGATTAAGCTTTATCCCGCAAGACCGGCAGTGCGTTCGGATGAATATGGCGAAATCACAGCAAAAGAATATGGTGCGGTAGTTTTAGAAAACAAAGGAGAATAATTATGTACGCATTACCGATTGCAAAATTAATCGAAGAATTCGCAAAGCTTCCCGGTATCGGAAAACGGTCTGCCGAGCGTTTGGCGTTTCATATTTTAAAAGAATCCAAAGAGCGTGTGGAAAGTTTTTCAAAAGCTTTGTTGGACGCAAAAGAACAGATTATCTTTTGTCCTGAATGTCAGTCTTTAACGGACAAAACGCCCTGTGATATTTGTTCTGACGCAAAACGTGACAAACGTGTTATCTGTGTGGTAGAAAACCCAAAGGATATTCTCGCGATGGAAAAAACAAAGGAATTTTCCGGTGTTTACCATGTTTTGCACGGTGTCATTTCTCCCATCGACGGCATCGGCCCGAATGATATTAAGGTAAAAGAACTCTTAGAGCGCGTTGGCAAAGGAGACGTCAAAGAAATCATCATGGCAACCAACCCTACGATTGAAGGCGAAGCAACAGCGATGTATATCGCAAAACTTTTTAAGCCGTTGGAAATTAAAGTTACCCGCATTGCGCATGGACTTCCTGTCGGAGGAGAACTTGAATATGCCGATGAAATTACCATTACGCGCGCGCTCGAGGGAAGACATGAAATTTAAAAGAAAAGGGAAGTCTCTATGATTTTAAATCCATCTGAAACCGTCGAAGATTTAGGTGGCGGCTATCAAATTATTCAAGATAAAGATAAATTCTGCTACGGAACAGACGCAGCAGTTTTAGCCTCATTTTCGGTGGCAAAGCCAAAAGAAAAAGTCATTGATCTTTGCTCCGGAACGGGAATTATACCGATTTTAATGTGTAAAAACACGCGCTGTAAGGATTTTACGGCTTTGGAAATACAAGAAGAAATGTGTGACCTTTTAAATCGCTCCATTTCGTTAAATAACCTCGAAGAACGATTAAAAGTCATCTGTGGTGATTTGAAAAACATAAAACAAGCCTTTTCTTTCGGCACATTTGACGTTGTCACCTGCAACCCACCGTATATGGTAGAAGGAACAGGAAAAAAGAACGAGTCAGAGAGCGTCCGCATTGCGCGTCACGAAGTGTTATGCACATTAGAAGACGTCATTTTTGCTGCATCCCATCTTTTAAACACCGGCGGACGGTTTTATATGGTACATAGACCTGAGCGCTTAACAGACATTTTAGCCACCATGCGAAAATATAAATTAGAACCCAAACGAATGACGATGGTCCACGCGAATCCAGACTTTGAGCCATCGCTTGTTTTAATTGAAGGTCAAAAAGACAGAAAAAGCGGTCTTTTGGTTACAAAACCGCTATACATTAACATATAACCGGAGGAACGTATGAGCAAAGAATACGGCGTATTATATCTTGTAGCAACGCCCATCGGAAATTTAGAAGATATCACTTTCCGGGCGCTCCGCGTTTTAAAAGAAGTCGATTTTATCGCGGCGGAAGATACAAGACATACCTTAAAACTTTTAAATCATTTTGAAATTCATAAGCCTTTAATCAGTTATTATGAACACAATATCAGGGAGCGCGGAGAAATCATCATAGATCGCTTAAAAAACGGCGAAACTGCGGCACTCGTTTCAGACGCCGGAACACCCGCGATTTCCGATCCCGGCGAAGACATCGTGCGTCTTTGCGCAGAAGAAGGAATTCGGGTTATTCCCATTCCCGGTGCAGTTGCAGCAATCAACGCACTTATTTGTTCTGCGCTTCCGACAGCACGTTTTTCCTTTGAAGGTTTTTTGAGTGTGAACAAAAAGAGCAGAAAAGAGCATTTGGAGTCTGTGAAGGCAAGTCCCTATACACTCATTTTTTACGAAGCACCGCATAAACTAAAAAATACACTTTCTGATATGTTCGCAGTTTTTGGAAACCGAAAACTGACCGTTGCGCGAGAAATCACCAAAAAGTTTGAAGAGTTTTTATATACAAATTTAGAGGATGCAATTAGTTATTTTGAAGAAGTTCCGCCAAAAGGCGAATTTGTCTTAATTTTAGAAGGCACGAAAGAAGAAACAAAAACTTCGCTTTTTGATAATATGAGCATTTTGGAGCATATTAATTATTATATGGTATCCGGAATGAACAAAAAAGAAGCAATCAAAAAAGTCGCAACCGATCGTGGTGTATCAAAGCGCGAAATTTATGCAGAAACGATTAAAATAGAAGAAAATGAGGAGTAATATAGAATATGGAAAGCGTAAAATGCTTTAATTTAAAAAAGGGACTGAACTTATATTATGTACCCGTGGATAAATTTAAAAAAAGTTATGTAAGTATCAATATTCACAACGAATTGAGAAAAGAAACTGCGTCAAAATGCGCGCTTTTATCGGATGTACTGCAGAGGGGATGCAAAAACTTCCCTGATGAAGCGGCCATTTCTAAACATCTTCAGAATTTATACGGCGCATCGTTTATATCTGACATCAGAAGAAAAGGAACCGACCAAATTTTATCATTATCTGTAACCGCGATAAACGATAATTATCTCCCCAAGGGAGAAGCCTGCTTTGATAAAGTTTTGGAATTTTTATTTGATATGCTTTTGGACCCATTAACAGAAAACGGCGCTTTTTTGGAAAAATACGTTACACAGGAAAAAGCAAATTTAATCAATGATATTAAGGCGCTTCCGAATGACAAACGCACCTATTCTGTTTGGCGTTTAATCGAACATATGTGTGAAGGTGACAGTTACTCTGTGCACGAACTCGGAACTGTTGCGTCTGTTGAACAAATAACGCCCGTTTCTCTGTTTGAATACTATCAAGAAATTTTGTCTTCCGGTCCGATTGATATTTTTGTCGGTGGAGATGTGGACGTCTCAAAAGTTTGCGAAATGGCACAAGCACGTTTTTCTGAGATTACA
>JAZRET010000275.1:0-4632 GCA_045660945.1 Congzhengia sp. | reverse complement strand
CCTGTCATGCTTGCGGCATACATGGGGCTGCGCCGCAGCGAAATTGTTGCGCTCACATGGGATGATATAGACTTCTCCACAGGGATATTGACCGTGGAACGAGCAGAGGTCATGGACGAAGAAGGAGAATGGAAGACAAAGGGGACAAAAACATTTTCCGGCACAAGGGCGTTAACCATGCCAAAACCAGTTGTCGAGATGCTTGCCGCACGGAAAGAAAAATCATTGCCTGTTTGTTCCATCAACGCATCCACTATTACCTCTAAATTTCCAGACTATGTAAAGGCTGCCGGAGTTGAAGAATTTAACTTTCACGCCCTCCGACACTATTACGCTTCTGTCATGCTCTCACTTAATATCCCCAACAAATACGCACAACGCCGCATGGGACACGCGACCGACAATATGCTAAAAAACGTCTATCAGCATCTGATGCAATCGAAAATCGATGAAACGGATCGCTTGATAGATAATTATTTTTCTCGCTGAGTTCACACGAAATTCCACACGGAAATTGAAAACCCTATTTTCCGTAAGTGAAATCGGCATTTCATCTTGGGTTCAAGTCCGGTCATCCGCACCACGGCGAGAGCAGAAAATGCTTTCGCCGTTTTTCTTTGTTTTGTTATTGTTTTTATGCAGTTTTGAGTGATTTCGTAACTACTATTGAACCAGTTCAACAGTTTTCATGTGAAACATGGTCGTTTTGGAATGTGCCAAAAAGGTAAAATCTAAAACTTTTTATCGAACAATCTAAAAACTTTTTATATCGCAGTTCACACGCGGGTTCACACGCGAAGCATGGCAAGTTCGGTTTTAATCTTTGTGAGCCATCTATAAAGTCGTTCTGACTCAAAATTATAAATTGCCACGGACTCTGGGTGTTCGGCGTGATGTTTGTGTGCGTGTTCTTTGGCGTGTTTCAAAAGCACCTCGGCGTGTTGTAGTTCGACCGAAGCGATTTCTGAAAACATCTTGGACAGAGCGGGGTCATCGTCTTTGTGTTTAGCCGAGCATTCGGTATACTCGTCTGCGCCTTTGAGTTCATCCATTGCCATGTCAAGCAACTTTTCAAGCATCTTCATTATTATGCTCCTCTCATTAAATCAAACAACCGCTGCACATCATTCTGTGAAAATGTGTATGTGCCAATCAGCGGGATGTCAATTGTCTTCTTTTCGGCAAAAAGGTTCTTCATCACGTTGTAAAGCCGCGTATCGTCTACGTTGCCGTTGCTGTCAAACAAACCAAGCATAGATATAGCTGGATTGTCTTTCAGTTTGAGAGCGGCATTCTGCAGGTTGCCTTCGGCCAGTTCGATATACCCCGCAAACAAAAGCTGCTTTGTTGTGGATAGATGCGGAAGGAGTTCTGTGTAAATATATTTTTTCGCGCCGTTAAAAACTTGCGTAATATTCAACATAAGCGTTCCTCACAAAGAATAAATAGAGGGAGCGGCAGATGTTATCCCACCGCTCCCAATGCTGTTGTCAGCCGTTGCAATCACAACCGCCGCAATTCGGGATCGGGTTGTAAAGGAGCTGCGCCGTGTTGGTCGCGGCAACAGTAACATCCGCAACCTGTTTCGGGTAGAAGGTAGCGTTGACATAATTGACGATCGCGTTATCCGCGCAGCATCTGCGTTCCGCTTCCATTTTAATTTTTGCGCCCATGCGCTGTTCGGCCGCACAGATATCCTGTCTTACCATCGCAAAACCGTCCTCGGTACGCGCATTCTGCACAGCCTGCGCGGCAAGAGCAGCGTTGATGCCTTCAAGCTTGCCATCGACATAGCGGTACAGTTCCAGCGTTTTCTGATCCTGATAGATGTTGGATTTTAACAGCGCAATTTCGGAGTCTTTAGAGGCAACTGCGTCAGAAAGCCCCATCTCATATCTGTTAACCAACGTATTTTCGCCACAGAAACCGCCATACGGTGCAAAGCCAGGTCCCCAACCATTCCAGCCGTTGTTGCCGTTGTTTCCCCAGCCGTTACCAAGGATACCACCAAGCAGACCGTTACCGTTGCTGTTGCCAAGAACGCCAAGCCCAGTGCCAATAGCACCAAGCGTTACGCCAAGATTGCCTTTGCCATTGCTTGCATATTCAGCCATAAAATTTTACCTCGTTTTTTTAAGTTTTGAGTTTTGTTTGAGTTCTTTTACCAAAGAGTGAACTCTTGCCCTTTGGCATCTGTATTGTAAGCCAAAACAGCAAAAAGCAAAACGATTCAAACGAACAAAAAACATGAACAAAACGCACACACAAAAAAAGACCGCCAAGGTAGTTATCCCAAGGCGGCCTTGTGCTATAGTTCGATTAACCTCAAATACGCAGCGGCTATGATTTTGGAAGCGTTCCGACCTGAATAGCAGTGTTTTTCGGCGGCTTCTTCAACCGTTGCTCCATCCAAGAGCCAAGTCTTCACGATCTCCCGATGGTCTTCCGAGAAAATCCAATCGTCAATCAGTTCGCGCCACTTGCTGATGGGATATCCCTTGGCTATAAGTTGATTTCGCATATACGCCATACTATTTGCCTCCGTTCAAGTATTGATACAAAGCCTTGTCTGTAATGTCTTTTGCCCTGCTTTTGGCTTTGTTGACAGCTTTCACCCTGCTGGCCACAGAACCTGTGTTGTTTTCTAACGCTTCGGACACAAGTTCTTTATAGTTCGCAAGGTATGTTGTTTGATACCAAAGATATTCCGCGCTTGTCAGTTGGTGTTCGTATCGAGCCGGTCGGTATCGGAATTTTGTTGACAAGGCTTGCGGGTATAACGCCGTTGTGTCAACTTCATCCCAAGAGTCTTTGGCTTTGTTTTTGTTGTATTCATCTGCTTCGCGTGTCAGGTCGTGCAAAGCTGTCAACCACGGCTGCTCGATGCCGGATTCCATTTCAAATGTAAACTGTTCCAGCATATCAAGAACCGTGCTTCTGTTCTGCCGATGCAAATCGCTTGATTGGTCTTTCTCCGCTTTTTGGAGGTTGTTAAAAGCAGAATAAAACGAGGCCATTTCCGCGTACTCTTTTTCGTAAATTTTAGAGTAAATGTCCGCATCTTTTTCAGCCGCCATTTGGTCAACAACTGTTTTGCTTTCGTAGAAATCGTTGACGATGCGTTGCGTGTAAAGGCTGTCTTTAAAAAGACCACCGACAAAAAGGTTGCCCACGTGTTCAAACAGGTTTCGGTCTGCATACTGTTGTGTGGAAAATTCTTTAACAACAGTGTTAATAACACCAAAGTTGTTGAGCAAAGAGTCAACCTTTGCCGGGGACATATTTAGGAAACCGCCAATAGCTTTTGCAATTTCCGTTGTGGTGTCTTTGGCCTTGTTTTCGTTTGGCCGATCAGACATCCAGGCCGGTACAATTTCGTTTCCACGGTAGTCAAGGTTGACAGATGTGGCGGCAAGGTTGCCCACAGGCCCGAACGAAGTTAAAGCTTGCGCCGTTGCGGTTTTTAAAGCTTCGTCAAAATCTTCTCCCGGCCAAAGCCCAACCAAAAACGTAGGTAGCGCATCTAAAACAGGGGGAAGAAGTTGTTCGGCGGTGTATTGACCAAATTCGTCCATTACGTTATCGTTTTTTATGACAAACTTTTCAATACCCCTGTCGATTAAGCTTGACAAAATACCAATTTCACGAGGCTTCTTAATAGAAAGCCATTTGTGGTCACCAAGGTAAATGTTCCACGAATTGTTTTTTTGGTATGCTGTCAGGTTGCTATACTCTTTGTCAAACTCTTCTTCGTCTTTGGTTGCGGTGCGAGAAATCAAGGTAATCATGGAGAGCAAAGATGACAGAACGGCGTATTTTACAACATGGCGAAAAGCATCCTTTTTACGATTTGCTTCCGCATTGTAACTCACGCCTGTAAGCTGTCGGTAACCCTTTGACAAGCCTTGAACCGATGCGTTGAGAAACGGGATATAGCGGTTTAGTTGGTGAGTTGCTTTGCCGTGGCGTGTAAAGTTGGTAGTAATTTCCATCGAGTCAAACAAAGCGTGTGTCACATCTTTGCCGTTTTGTCTTGCGGTTTTGTATGCTGCCAAACGCGGAATAATTTCAATTGCATCGGCAAGAGTAGTAATATTTTGCTTGAAAGAAATTATTTTCTTGCCAATTTTCCACGCTTTGCTGTTGTTGTCATAGGTCAACCGTTTAACAAGGTCTCCGTTTTTCGCTGTGTCAAAGGTTTTCATTTCGGCACCGACTTGCGAAACAGAACCTCCACCGCCAGCCATAAAATATTCCCTGACATATTTGTCGTTTTTCTTGGTGAAGGAAACTGTTTTTACAAGATAGGTCATCCAGTTCCACAAGTTTTGAAACAACTCTTTTGTGGTGTCGCTCTGTGCAAGCATTGTCACAAAGTCTCGCGGTGCGTTAGAACTCAAATTCCAAATAACGTTTAACCCCGTAACCACACTGGTAAACATACGGTTCATGTTAGCAATGCCCTCTACCAACGGGTACTTGCCATTGGGGGTTGGGGAAAAGCTCATCAGCGCAGTATACAACGCAGGATCGTTGACACGATATGAGGTCGGTTTGCCGTCCGTGTAGACTAAAACATCTTTTTTGCCATTGACAATCTCTTTTGAAAAGAACACAAGGTCATCTGCAAAA
>JAZRET010000274.1:0-2524 GCA_045660945.1 Congzhengia sp. | reverse complement strand
GAGTTTGTGTCAGGAAGAGACTTTGAATCATTAATTAGGCGCGATTCCGAAACCTACGTCTGGTTAAAAGATTTTTATGACCAGTTTGCTCCATGGAAATTTGTATGATTACCCAATCCGCTATCTTCGCGCCTTGTCGCTCATTTAACTCTGTTATCTTTGGTGGGGATGGCGGGCGTTTGTGTGTAATGGGTGGTGGATATACAAACGCGGCCGGGTTTGGCCGTGAAAGAAAGAGTTGTTTTTACGGTTGTTCAAGTTGTTGTCAATTAGAAAGTGGGAAGAGGAACCTATCATATGTACTTGGATGCATTGGGGTCGAGCAGCAAATCAATGGCATTGATTTGCTTGATGCCGTCGAAGTCTGCGGGCGGATCGCGGTCGAGGGTGAGCAGGAATTTCGGATGATTATCCCTGATGAGCCTGAGCGGCTTGAGTTCGCGGGCGAGGGTCGCCTCGTCACGTACTGTGAGCGCGACTTGATAGTATGTGGGCGTGGCGTTTTCAAGAGCGACGAAATCGATCTCGTTCGCGCCGAGTGTTCCGACAAACACTTCGCGGTAGCGGCGTTTCAGTTCGAGAAAAATGATATTTTCAAGGATGCGTCCGAGGTCTCCGCCTTTGTCGCCCAACAGAATGCGGCGAAATCCGGGATCGGCAATGTAGTATTTGGCGTTCGTCTTCAGAAGGTCGCGCCCGCGAATGTCGTAGCGATTTGCGCGGAAGAGCAGGAACGAATCACAGAGCAGATTGAGGTAGTTGTCGATCGTCTTGTGGTTGATTGCGAATCCGTCTTCCAGAAAGGTTCCTGCAATGCGGTTGACGGAGAGCAGGTTGCCGATATTGTCAAAGACGAATTTCGTCAGTCGTTGGAAGATGTTTATGTCACGAATGCCATTGCGTGTCGCGATGTCCTTGTAGAGGATCGTATTGAGAATGCCGGAAAGATAGTCATTTTGCAGAGGGGTATTCTTAGGCAGCAACACCGAAGCAGGGAATCCTCCGAATCGCATGTAGTCCTGAAAAGCGATGTCCGGAACGGTGTGGGCAGGCTGGGCGCTCATGTATTCGGCGAAGGACAGCGGATGAAGTTGTATCTCGACGTAGCGTCCGGTCAAGAAGGTGGCCAATTCGCCCGAAAGGAATTTGCTGTTGGATCCAGTGATGTAAACATCGCAATCTTTTCGCGCAAAGATTCCGTCAACCAGCCGTTCAAAATCGGGAACGATTTGCACTTCATCCAGAAAGATGTAGTGTTTCCCATTTCCCTTCATTTGCGCATGAATGAATTCCCACGCTTCGCGATAAGTTGTGAAGGTAGGCGTGCTGATGTCTTCAAAGTTGACCGAGATGATGTTTTGCTGCGGAATGCCCTTCTGGACCAGAATGTCGCGGAAAATTTCCAGCAATGTGGTTTTGCCGCAGCGTCGGATGCCTGTGACAACCTTGATGATGTCATGATCGCACCATTTACCAATCCAGTCAATAAACAATGCGCGATTTATTATATTGTTCACTACAAAAACTCCTTTTTGGATGAAAAATTTGACTATATAATACCAAAAAATCGCCGTGTGGTCAATTTTAGTGCTATTGATGTCGGTAAAAAGCAATTATTTCAATCTAATTTTGAAAAAGAAGGTTGTTTTGAATTTAGCAAATGAATTTAATGAAAGGAACAAAATGAAAAGAAAAATGAAAAGTTGGTGGTTGGCCGTTGTGTCGACCGTGTGTTGGACGGGTGCGGTATTCGCTGCCGATATTCGTTATGTCGCCGACAATTACGGCGGCGAGTATAGCGGTTCTGGCTATGGCATCAGCGTAAGCGTGTCTGCGCCCGCGACCGGAGCGACAATCAAGTACTCCGAGTTGGCGACCGGACCATGGCAGGATGAGCCTGTGACATACAAGGATGTGTGCACGGCAAAGCCCATCTACTTTCAGATTTCGGCGACGGGGTACGCCACTGTAACCGATTATCGTACGGTGACAATTACGCCGAAGACGCTGACGTCTGATTTTGTCTGGCTTGTATTGCCGACAGAAGACTATGTGTACGACGGCACGGCGAAGACTCCCGACGCGGCGTGCGGCGATGGAGATCCTTCGATTATCACCGATAACGATTTTTCAGTTTCATATTCCGACAATGTGAACGCAGGCACCGCAAAGGCGACTTTCATCGGTAAGGGTAACTATACAGGTACTGTCGAAGAAGAATTTGAAATTTTTAAGGCCGACAACGAGTGGACGACCGAGCCCACGATTGCAGGATGGACATACGGTCAGGCGGCGTCCGAACCGTCCAGCGCGGCGAAGAATGGTACTGCGACGGTAACGTACGGAGCCGATGGCAATCCCGGCGGGTTAGGGACAAGCCGCCCTACCATGCCCGGCAGTTATGTTGCCACATTCACGGTTCCCGAGTCGCAGAACTACAAAGCGCTTTCGAAAGATGTTCCGTTTACGATAGAGAAGGCAACAATTAATTATGTTGCCGACGGCTCAACTGGTGAATACTGCG
>JAZRET010000273.1:0-3211 GCA_045660945.1 Congzhengia sp. | reverse complement strand
CTATTGTATCATTTTTTGTGTGATTTTTCAACTCTTTTGTCGGCGTTTTCACGATTTCATTTACCGGATTTACGATTGCATTTGCATCCGTAGCGACCATGGTCCCTTCAATAGCAGAAATAACTCGCGCGCCTTTGTCGGTAAAATAGTCCGCCATAACGCCGATATTACCACGCGTCTTATAACTTTTACGTAGCGCTTTAGCAAGCGTAACAACATCGCCACGAAAGCCTCTGCTCTCCAAAAAGTTAACGAGTTCAGCTTGTTTGCCAGCCACAAGCGTTTCGTTAATCGCGTCAACAATCCCTGTCACTTCTGCGTCAGATTCGTCTGCGACGGATGTGGTGACACCATTGCTATCCGCAGTAGTTCCGTTGCTTACAAACGCCGTTTTGGCTTCCATAGCCGGCGACACACCCACAGTTTCTACACTTGGATTTGCAGAAGTTTCAACATCGACGTATCTGTCATCAACCGTCAATGTGTCCGCCGTCTTGTTGGGAAGTCTTTTGATTTCCTTTTTCCCATTCGGTCTTGTGATTTCTACTATTGTGGCGTTATCATCCCGACCTGTGACCTTGATAATGTTGTTTGTGCCACTATCAATAAAGGTGTCGCCGACTGCAACCTTTTCTATGTGGGCAAATGTTTCAGGGTTGTTTTTTACCAACTCTTCTACCATCAAATCAGCATATCCATTTGCAAAAACCGCTATTTCCTTTTGTCTTTGCTGAATTTCGTCAATCGTAGAATCATATCTTAACGCTTCAAGTTTGCTTGCATCACTTTTCACCATTGCGTTAATTGACTCTGAAGCACTATTAACGGCATTTATTCCCTTTATCCTTTGAATTTCAAAATCTCTTTCTTGTATTTTCGCTATGCTGGCAGTGCGTTTCAAAGGCGAAATTTTGTATTCGTTTGGTAGTGTCGCATTGAGGGTTTCTGAATCGGCATTCAAACCATCTATAAATTTCACCCTTTGCTTCGCATTTTCGATTTTGTTTATGCTTTTACCAATGGTAAATGTTGACGCCTTCATAAACGACGAGAGTAAAACGCCCTGCAAGAAACTTTCACCACGGTCTTTCCAGAATTTAGATTCGGTAAAGTTGGAGACTTTTGCGTCGGGGTTGATGGTTGCCTTTTGAAACCACGGATCAAAGTCTGTCATAATCACTTCTTCAACACCCTCAAAGGCAAGACTCAAAACTTTTTTTCCGTATTTTGTGCTTGCAAGTTTGCTGATGCCCTTGATTTTGCTAACGTCAATCAACCCATCAGCAGCCTCTCCTAAACCGCCATAACCATAAAACAATTTTTCGGTAACAAGTTCGCCAAATCCATTAAGTGCGCCATAATTTAAAGATTTGTTGATATCGCCAGAAATAGCATAGCCCTCTTTGGCGGATGATCCGGCAGCACCAAGAAAAAATGCGGCGTCGGATGGTTTAGGTCTTATAAGTTTTGTCGCTATGTTTTTGGCAGTAGCAAGAGCCCTTGCTCCTTTACTTGCTGAAGATACAGTACCTATTTTTGCAAGAGAACTTGCCATTAGTGGTTCCGTAGGAGCGGCTGTGGCTGTAGCGTATTCTATCGCCAAAGGAACCGCAAGCGCACCCGCTCCGAATGCAACAGGTCCGACGTATTGTCTATACCAATCAGGCACGCGATAACGAGATTCAAGGTCTTCTTTCCATTTGCCGCCGAGCGTGTCATCACCAAGCCTTTCTGCAACATAATCATTAAGAGCATTTTCCGCTCCCCCCCAAGCCGGATAGGACAATAACTTTGCAATGCCGGCCTCTGTATATGTGCCCGCATTTTCAACAAAATCTGCTCCTCCTGCACCTATATTTTCCAAAGTATATCCGGCGCTGTGCAGCAAGCCTTGCCACCAATTTTCAGGTTCTCTTTGTTTCTTTTCGTATTCTTCTACATAACTTTCAAATTTCTGAATGATTCTTTTTTCTTCACCACTGTGGTAAACATATTGTCTTCCGTCTTCTTTGGGTTCAACTAAATGCTTGTATGCTTGGTAACTAATGTTGCCAAAATTCTTTGTCTCTCCATCGAGTTCTAACGTCAAAGGAACTTGAGCGTAATACAAAGATTGCTCGATGTGCAATTTGCGAGCGTATTTACTTGCATCTTCGGCGGTGTCAAATTTTCCCAAGTATTTCCCCGATCGATGATAGCGTTCAATAGCATCTTCGTCAGACAATTTCAATCCAAATTCTTCGTTATTTTTCTCATCATAAGAGGCAACAATAGTAGGAATAACAATATGCTTTCCGTCTTCTTCTATCGTTATACTGTCAATAGTTGATATGCTGCCATCCTCGTTTTTTATGATTGGCCGTTCGAGCAATGAGATGTTTCCCTTTCCGTACATGTCCTTTTGATACTGTTGATATACGGTATCGGGGGTTTTGCCATATCCGGTCCAGTCTTGAAATTCCTGAAGGATGGTTTTTTCTTTTTCGTTATAGGGCGTATAGCCATCAAGGCGGTTTTCCTTGATGGCTTGATACGCATTAAATCCTACTTTACCAAAAGTTGTTCCGTCCGCAAGAGTTATTTCGTACTCAGGCGTGTTTAAAAACTCAGAAAGACTTTTCTTTGCTGTTCTTCTGTTTTTTCTTGCGGTTGCTAATACATTTAAAAATCCTAAGTCGTTAGCCATCGTCATAACCTCGCTTACATATAATCTTTCGGATCGTAGGCATCTTCCCACTTATGAACGCTCTTCTTGTTTAAAGCCACCTGGACATCTGGTCTTGGTATTCTAAATATCGTTTCCATTAAGTAGCAAACAGTTTCCGGATCTTTTGTCAGAGCCATTAGGTATCTTGCAACAGCGCCGCCATAGTCACCGTTGATAACATATTGATCACCAATGATGCTAACCATATCGCCGCCAATTGCTTCCTGAAACTTTTTGTTGATGGTTGCAACTGTGTTCTTGATGTCTTCTTCGGTAAGCTCTCCTTTGCTTGCCGCTTGCAAGGTCGCCTCAAATTCCAGCAATTCTTTGTTTGCGTTTTTATTTGCTTCAACAAGGTCTAAAGCATTTTTATTGTCTGCATCATTAATATCCTTTTGTGTTTGATTATTATTTTCGTTAATCTCTTTTTCCGTCTCAAGCGCTGCACGAGAGGTCGCATCTTGCATATTAAACTGTCTTCGTGCTTCTGTCGGAGTACCTGGC
>JAZRET010000272.1:0-3060 GCA_045660945.1 Congzhengia sp. | reverse complement strand
CATGGTATATGAAAACGCAAAACATCCGCTTGTCTATAACGGAGATATTTACAAAAAAGAGGATTTTGAAAAAATAGCGTCGGAATTTCCTCGTTTAGACGGCGTTATGATGGGGCGCGGCATTTTAAAAAATCCTGCGCTTATGCGAGAGATTCGGGGCGGAGAAACGCTCGAAGACCGTGAACTGATTGCGTTTTTCGAGGAACTTTCCATGCGCTATATGCAGGTTCTGCGCTCGGAAACCTTTACGCTTTATAAACTAAAAGAAATCTGGGTGTATATCCTTGAGAATTATCCCGAAGAAAAGAAAATTGCCAAGGCAATGAAAAAAGCAAACACGATAGAAGAATTTATGATAGCGGCAAAGAACCTATTTGTATAAAAAAGACTTCGTTTTACGAGGTCTTTTTTCTTCCATACAAGGGATAAAACACTGCTTAAAATTGGCCCCACAAGAAAACAAAAATCCTATGAGGAAAAATTCTTCATAGGATTTCATCATCTATATGAAACAGTTTCTTGAACCACTTTTTGAATTTGTTTCTCTTTAACCGCCAATCGCACTGTGGAAAACAATACAAATAATAATTGCACTCATCACAACAACATTCATATTTTGAATGCTCACCATTTCCCGGACATTTGCGACCTTGTCTTGATGGTGTTAATGGTGTGTCGGTTACGTCAATTATATGCTTTTTCCTCATAACTTTTTACCTCACAATTAAAAAAGCACACCCCGAAGGGTGTGCCGAAAAAGTGTCTCCCTCGGTTTCGCTACCACACTACACCGATAAATATCCGCAAGGGAATAAAGAGAGAACACCTTTTACCAAGGTAGTATCTCCCTCACGGATATAAAAATTTATCGTATTAAAATGTAGTGTGGTATGTTGTTATTTTACCACATCGGAACCGAAATGTAAAGCCAACAATGAAAAAAGGTCAAAAAAGAAAATGCTATGGGGAAATTTCCTCATAGGATTTTTGTACGAACTTCCCATAAATTTCAACTCTCTTTTCTTTAGTATAGCATAAAAATGATGGTAGACACCTTTTTGTGTTTACCATCATTATATCACTTCAGGTTTTACGAAGTCTTTTTTCTTTTGCAAAAAATACATAAATTTTCCGTTCCTTGTAAAAAATAGCGATAACGAATGTGGAAAGGAATGAAACGAATGAACAAAAGAAAATACATTATCGTATCGCTCATTTTGGCTTTGGTGCTTTCTATTCAGGTTTTGTTTTTTGAAAAACAAGAGAAAAAAGTCTTTGCGGCGAGCAAGTATCAAAATGAGTTGCAGCTTCTCGCACGCTGCGTAAACGGCGAGGCGAGAGGCGAGCCGTACACGGGGCAGGTTGCCGTTGCAGCGGTGATTTTAAACCGCGTAAAACATCCTTCGTTTCCAAATACGATAGCAGGCGTTATTTACCAAAAAGGCGCATTTACTGCGACGGTGGACGGGCAGATAAATGTTCCCATCAGCGAGGGTTCGAGCGTCTATAAAGCGTGCAGAGATGCGATGAACGGATGGGACCCGACAGGCGGTGCGATTTACTATTACAACCCAAAAAAAACAACGAATCGCTGGATTTTTTCGCGTGAGGTTGTAAAAGTAATCGGAAATCACAGATTCGCAAAATAAGGAGGAACCGAAATGGAAAAGCAAAGAAAACGAATGCACGGAACGTATGTTGTACTCACGCTTTCATTGATTGCGCTCGCGCTTGTTTCCGTTGGCGGAATTTATTATTATCGTCAGGCGGGCGGTCTCAAAACAGAACTTAACAATAACTATAATCGTGCGTTTCACAATATGGCTGACTTTCTAAGCGACATTGATGTGACGCTCAAAAAAGCGATGCTTGCACAAGACGCAGGACAGATGTCTTCTTTATCTTCGAAACTTTATATGCAGGCAGAGTCTGCAAAAGCGTGTCTTTCAGAACTTCCTGCCGAGGGAGAACCGTTTAATGACACGTCAAAGTTTTTATCCCAGGTCGGGGACTATGCGTCCTACCTTTCCCAAAAAATGATTGGAAATGAAGGCGTGAGCGAAGAAGAATATGAGAATTTAAAAAAACTTTCGAGTTATGCTGAGGCAGTGAGCGAAGAATTTCAGAATTTAGAAGGCGATGTTTATACGGGAGAGGTAAGCGTAGAGAATCTTTCTTCTTTTTCTTTCCCACTCAAAGTGCAGGCGGCAGGAAAAACCTTTGAAAGCGGAATGAAGCAGTTAGAAGCGCTTCCGCAGGAGTATCCCGCGCTCATTTACGACGGCCCGTTTTCAGACCACTTGGAAACGACGCGCCCCAAAATGCTTGAAGACGAAACACCCGTTTCGCGTCTTGCTGCAGAAGACACGGTAAGAGAATTTTTGGGAGAAGAACGTGCGCGCGCGGTAGAATATACAGATGACGGCGAAGGCAAAATCGAAACGTACCTTTTTGCAGGCGAAAAAAATGGAAGAAGCATCTCGATGGAAGTCACAAAAAAGGGCGGTTTTGCGCTGTGGATGCTCGACTCGCGTGATGTCAAAGAAGAACGACTCAATGTCTCGCAGGCGATGGCGGCAGGGGAAACGTTTCTGTTAAAACACGGGTATCCGTCGATGAAAAGCAGTTACTATGAAGTAGATGATCATATTGCCACCATTAATTACGCCTATGCGCAGGATGGAATCACAATGTACCCGGACCTAATAAAATTAAAAATAGCACTCGATAATGGAGAAGTTTTAGGTTTTGAATCGGAAGGGTATTTAATGTGTCACAAAACGCGCGAAATCCCGGAAGATGTAATTGGGGAAAGTGCTGCGCGTGAAAAAGTGGGAGAGCACCTTGAAGTGAATACTGTCAATATGGCGTATATTCCGCTTGATAGCGGAAGAGAAGTTTTTTGCTACGAATTAAAAGGGAAACTCGGCAAAAACAATTTTTTGATTTATATCAATGCACAAACGGGGAAAGAAGAAAAAATTTTAATGCTGCTTGAGTCTGAAAGAGGCATTTTAACCGTTTAAAATAGAAAAATTTACCGGTTATAAAAGCAACAAT
>JAZRET010000271.1:0-5359 GCA_045660945.1 Congzhengia sp. | reverse complement strand
ATCAGATAAGTTTTCAACGTTAAATGCACGCTCTGCTTTTTCAATACCTGATTTTAAGAGCGTTGCAGATTTTGCCTTTTCATCAATTAAGTAATCGGCATCAATATCCTCATACCTTTCTTTGCTGTTTGCTTCGGTTACTTTATACGGCTTGAGTGCTTTTACAAAACGGTCAACAATCTGATAAAGTTCTGTCGATTTATCACCCGCACCGGAAATGATTAAAGGAGTTCTTGCTTCGTCGATTAAAATGGAGTCCACTTCGTCGACAATGGCAAAGTTCTGTCCGCGCTGCACCATGCGCTCTTTGTAGATTACCATGTTATCACGCAGATAGTCAAAACCGAATTCGTTATTGGTACCATAAGTGATGTCTGCAAGGTAGGCGTCGCGTCTATCTTCCGGGTCAACATCGTGAATGATAAGACCAACGGAAAGTCCTAAGAACTTGAAAACTTTTCCCATCCATTCACTGTCTCGTTTTGCAAGGTAATCGTTTACCGTAACGATGTGGACACCTTTTCCGGGAAGTGCATTTAAGTATGCCGGGAGCGTAGAAACGAGTGTTTTACCTTCACCGGTTTTCATTTCGGCGATTCTTCCCTGGTGGAGAATAATACCACCGATAATCTGCACATAAAAGTGTTTCATACCAAGTACACGCCAGGACGCTTCGCGCACGGTGGCAAACGCTTCGGGAAGAATGTCATCGAGCGTTTCGCCTTTTTCCAAACGCGCACGGAATTCTTTTGTTTTGTTTTTTAAGTCGGCATCGGAAAGTGCGGAGAACTCCTCTTCCAAAGCCATTACTTTATCTGCAATGGGACGGATTCTTTTGAGTTCTCTGTCACTATAAGAACCAAACATTTTTTCCAGTAATTTTTTCAACGATTTCACCTCTATTAATCTTTCAAACGAAATGATTTTACCAAAATTATACATCCGCTTTAAGTATAACATAAAAATAGGATTCTGTCAAAGAATTCAAGAAAATTCACGCATTCTTAACAATTATAATACATTCTTAATATCATTCCACAAAAACGAGAATTTATTATGGCGGAAAAAACAGAAAAACGCCTTGAAATGCGAGTGTAAGTGAGGTATAATATATATAATAATCGTTAGAGAAATTATGAAATCTTATCGTTAGAGGAAACAGTAATGAGTCTTGGCTATGTTGGGATGTGCAGAAAAGAATTAGAAGATAATAAAATGGCTATTTACTTTTATTCGGGAGAAAATTGGAACGATGGTGGAAAGTCAAAGATGGGCGATCGCTTGTTGTATGATGGTAGTTTTATAATCTATAAAGACTACCTTGAAAAACATACAGCACATACTCCCAATTTATCCGAGTGTTTAGCAAATAATGAAGTGATTATTGAGAGAGAATGTAAAAATGCATTTAGACAGCATAGTATGTCGATGGACTATATAGCGTTTCATTTGATTTTGCATATTTTTAAAGAATATCAATCGACTAGGAAATTACCGGATGAATGTAGTTTTATTCAGTAGTATCGATGCGGTTTTTGGGGGTTCATATGATAAAGACATTGTTGCGTGAATTTGTATGTATGGTTGAGAGTGGGAAAGTGGAGATATATAATGAGTTTAGTTTGCAACATGAATTGGGAATCTTTTTGAGAGAAAAACTGCCGAATTTAAAAGTGCAGTTTGAACGTAACACGAGATTCTTTGGGATATCGAACACAATAAAACACGAGATTGATATTGTCGTATATAACGATTTAGAGAAATATGCTATCGAACTAAAATATCCCGTAAATGGTCAATATCCGGAACAAATGTATTCCTTTGTAAAAGATATTGCTTTTATGGAGCAACTTAAGAATAACGGATTTAAAAGTACATATTGCGTAACTATGGTAAAGGATAAAAACTTTTATTCGGGGAAAAAGGTTGACGGCATATATGCATATTTTAGAGCAAATAAGACAATTTGCGGAGAGATTAAAAAACCGACCGGCACAAAACAAGAAGCAATATTTTTAAACAACAAATACAACATTAATTGGGCAGGCGACTCGGGAGAATTCAATTATTACATAGTGGATGTAAATGAAACAATTGCAAATGATGCCAAAAATAAAGAGATAGAATGAGACGCGTAAATTCAGGGGAATAAAGGGGAATTGAGGAATGGACCTTACTTTTGACGTGAAAAAAGTTTTCCAAAATCGGTTAGCATCGAGTATGGGATTAGATAAATACAAAATCATTATGGATTGTGTTTTCAAGACGGATGTTTCCAATGACATGAAATTTCAATGCTTATTTAATGGATTTTACATGGTAAGAAGAAACGCAAGTTGGCGAAAAATCTATTATAGTTATTTTGAATCAGTAAAGAATGCAAACCCAACTTTTGCAGATATTATTACATACATATTTGAGAAGACAGGGAATGTCGAGCCTTCTTTTTCGAGTAAAATGTTGGCGACAATATGCCAGGACAAACCTATATGGGATCGATATGTTGTTCAAAATTTAGAGTTAGAATTAGTTGGAAAAACGCCAAAAGAAAAAGTACATAACGCCATAGAGTTATACAAAGAAATGGAAGAGTGGTATTTTGATTTTTTAAAAACAGATAGAGCGCAGGAATGCATCAATGAATTTGATATTGTATTACCGGACTATCGATGGATATCAGACATCAAGAAAATAGATGCTATTCTTTGGAGCATTAGATAATAAAACTGTAAGAATTATGAGAAGAAAGGCAGGCTTTCTATGACAGTTCGGGAAATGACGGAAAATTTAGAAAAAGAAATTCTTGCGCCTTATGCGTGTTTTTCGAAAAACACCAAAGGCCGTCTTCATGAGATTTCGCCGTGCGATATCAGAACGGAGTTTCAAAGAGACCGGGACCGCGTCATTCATGCCAAGTCCTTTCGAAGACTCAAGCATAAAACGCAGGTGTTTTTAGCGCCGAAAGGAGACCATTATCGCACGCGCCTTACGCATACGATGGAAGTTTCGCAGATTGCACGCACCATCGCACGCGGTCTTCGTTTGAATGAAGATTTGGCAGAGGCAATCGCGCTTGCGCACGATTTGGGGCACACACCGTTCGGCCACACCGGAGAGCGTGCACTTGATGAAATCTGCACAAAAGGATTTCGCCATTTCGAGCAAAGTCTTCGTGTGATTGACTTTTTAGAGGGCGGCAAAGGATTAAATCTTACAATGGAAGTGCGCGATGGTGTGTTAAACCATGCGGGCAACCATGAAGCCGAAACGCTGGAGGGAAAAATCATCAAAATTGCCGACCGGATTGCCTATATCAATCATGATATTGATGACGCGGTGCGCGCCGGAATCATTGATAACGAAACCATTCCGAAAGAATGCGCAGGAGTGCTTGGTAAAACGCACGGCGAGCGCATCAATACCGTAATTTGCGATATTATTTCCACAAGTTTGGGCGAAGCGAAAGTTGAGATGTCCGCGCGTGTTTCAGATGCGATGGTAAAACTTCGTGATTTTATGTTTGAAAAAGTGTACTTAAGTTCTATTGCAAGAAGTGAAGAAGAAAGAGCAAACACTGTTATCACGATGCTGTTTGAATATTTTATGAAACATCCGGAGGAACTTCCCCAGATTCGCAAAACGCACATCGAAACCTTTGGTCTTGAGCAAACGGTTTGCGATTATATTGCCGGTATGACGGATAATTTTGCGATATACCAGTTTAATGAACTCTTCGTTCCGAAAAAATGGGTTGTAAATTGAAAGGATGAAAAAAGTGAGAGAATATGCATTTAGACCGCGCGGCGTATGCGCGATGCAGATAAAATTTGAGATTGACGATAACGGCATAGTAGAAAACGTTCGTTTTATGGGCGGTTGCAACGGAAACACGCAGGGCGTTTCCGCGCTTGCAAATGGAAGAACAGCAGAAGAACTCATTTCTCTTTTAGAAGGCATTGATTGCGGCGGAAGAGGCACGTCGTGTCCTGATCAGCTCGCCAAAGCGTTAAAAGAGGCAATTGGCTGATATGGGGTTTTATGAAACGTGCACGCTTTGTCCAAGAATGTGCGGCGTAAATCGCGCAAAGGGCAATGTGGGATTTTGCGGCGAAACGGATAAAATCAAAGTCGCAAGAGCGGCGCTACACTTTTGGGAAGAACCTTGTATTTCGGGGAAAAACGGCTCCGGAACGGTGTTTTTCTCGGGGTGTAATTTGGGGTGCGTTTTTTGCCAGAATCACGAGATTTCAAAAGGACACCGGGGAAAAGAAATTGCGCCAGAAAGACTTTTTGATATTTTCTTTGAATTAAAAGATATGGGTGCTGAAAACATTAATCTCGTAACACCCACGCCGTTTTTACCGAGTATTTTAGAAGTGATAGAAAAGGCAAAAAAAGAAAATATCGGCATTCCGTTTGTGTTAAACTGTGGCGGATATGAATCGGTGGAACTGTTAAAACGCGCGGAAGGGCTGATTGATATATACTTACCCGATTTTAAGTATATTTCTGAAGATTTGGCAGAAAAATATTCAAAGGCGAAAAATTATCCGATTGTCGCAAAAGAGGCACTTTTCGAAATGGTTCGCCAAAAGCCGAAGTGCATCTTTTCAGAAGATGGAAAACTTTTGCATGGCGTAATTGTAAGGCATCTCATTTTGCCAGGGTGCGTGAAAGACTCAAAAGCGGTGCTTTCGTATTTACATAAAACATACAAAAACCAAATTTATATCAGCATTATGAATCAGTTTACGCCCGTGCGTCACCTTTCGGCATATCCGAAGTTAAACCGACCTGTAACAGCGCGCGAATATGAGCGCGTTTTAGAACATGCAATCCTGCTTGGCATCGAGCAGGCGTTTGTCCAGGAGGGCGAAACGGCGGAAGAAAGCTTCATTCCTTCGTTTGATAACGAGGGTGTGTAATTTATAAAAAGGAGAAAGAGAATGCTAAATCACATCGTCACATGGATCGTAAAAGAAGAAAACAAAGAAGCATCTTGCAAAAGAATCAAAGAAATGCTCGAAGCCCTTCCGGCGATGATTCCGGAACTGAAATTTTTGCAGGTGGGCATCAACGAAAACGGCGAAGCGTATGATTTGATTTTGCTCACACGTTTTGATTCGTATGATGACTGGAAAACATACGATGTGCATCCTGAGCATCAGAAAGTGCGCGCGTTTGTAAAAACAGTCACAGAATCCCGCGTTGTAGTAGATTTTACAGAATAAACTCAAGAAAAGAAAGCAGGAAAATACCCATGGTCATAGATTTTCATACTCATTGTTTTCCCGACAAATTAGCAGAAAGAGCAATGAAAATACTCTCGCACACGAGCGGATTAAAGCCACATACAGAC
>JAZRET010000270.1:0-7741 GCA_045660945.1 Congzhengia sp. | reverse complement strand
CCTCCAGCGTGACAGGCTGGCATTCTAACCAACTGAACTATCGGGCCAATCACCCAGGATGGTAAATGGTGGGCGCAACAGGGCTCGAACCTGTGACCCTCTGCTTGTAAGGCAGATGCTCTCCCAGCTGAGCTATGCGCCCAAACTGTCTTGTCATCTCAGCGACAAATGATATTATACTATAAGGTTTTTCATTTGTCAAGAACTTTTTTTATTTTTTCCAAAAAAATTTTTCTCCACGGCAAAATGTTTCAATTTTAAGCGTATTCATCCGTTTTTCTTGACTTTTCTTCTCGCGTTTGATACAATATGAGAGTAATTCTCAAATTGGAGGACAAAATGAAAGAAAGAACTTCCTATCGTACCAAACAAAAAGAAATGCTATATGCATTTTTTAAAGGACACCCAGAAAAACAGTTTTCTGCAAAACAAATTGCAGACGGCATAAAAGCACAAGGCGCTACTGACATCGGCGAAAGCACGGTATATCGTTTGATTAAACACTTAACTGATGAAGGCGTTCTCCGGCGCTTCAATGGTAAAAATGCAAAAAACGTTGTGTATCAGTTCGCGGGGCAAAATGAACACTGCCGCAAACATTTTCATTTAAAATGTACCGATTGTGGCGAACTGATTCATTTAGATTGTCATCTTTTAAAATCGTTTGAAGAACATATGGGCGCACACCACGGATTTTCAATCGACCCCGTAAAAACCATTTTTTATGGAGTTTGTGCTTCTTGCAAAAACAATCAAAAGGGAGCGTGTCTACGATGAAAAAGAGCGTATCCTTTCTTCTCTGCCTCGTCCTTTTATTTACACTCTGCGGTTGCGGAAAAATCTCCGTGCCGAGCAAGGAAGAAAGTGGAAAAATCAGCATCATTACCACAAGTTTTCCGCCCTATGATTTTGCCCGTGCAATTGGCGGTGAATTCTTAGATGTTACGATGCTTCTTCCGCCCGGTTCTGAAAGCCATACCTTCGAGCCAACACCGCAGGATATGATTGCACTTGCAAAAGCAGATCTCATTATAGCAGGTGGCGGCACATCTGACGAATGGATGAAAAAACTTCTTTCTTCTTCCGAACTCGACAAAGAAAAGGTGCTCTTTATGATGGACTGTGTTGAAATAAAAGAAAATAAAGCCGATAGCCATACGCACGACCACAGTCATTTTTATGAATACGACGAGCACGTTTGGACCTCCCCTGTAAATGCGCAAAAAATCTGCGAAGAAATTTCAAAGCGCTTGATAACAATTGACAAAGAAAACGCCGCTTTCTATGAAGAAAACGCCGCGGCATATTCGAAACAACTCAAACAGTTAGATGAAGAATTCCGTTCGTTTTTTAAAACGAGTAGTCTTGACACCCTCATTTTTGCAGACCGTTTCCCGTTCCGTTATTTTGCCGACGAATACGGTCTTGCCTACTTCGCGGCATTTCCCGGATGCGCAGGAGAAACAGAGCCCGATGCAGCAACAATGAAAATGTTAATTGACAAAGTAAATGTCGAAAACATCCCCGCTGTTTTTTATACAGAACTATCCAATCAAAAAATCGCCGACACCATTTTGGAGTCGACAACTGCAAAAAAACTGCTTCTACATTCTTGCCACACTGTGACAAAAGATGAATTTGGGCGGGGCGAAACATATATTTCTTTAATGAAACAAAATCTTTCAAACTTAAAGGAGGCGCTTGATCGATGACAAATTGTATTACCTGCGAAAATTTAAGCGTTTCCTATGGAAATAACACTGTTTTAAAAGACCTTTCCTTTTCCTTAAAGCAAGGCGAAGTGTTAAGCGTATTAGGGGAAAACGGCGCCGGAAAGAGCACGCTTTTAAAGTGTCTTTTGGGTCTTTTAAAACCCGAAGCAGGAAGTATTTCTCCTCATGATTTTTCGTTCCGGGAGGTTGGGTATTTGCCGCAGCAGAGTGCGCCTTTTCCGCATTTTCCCGCATCCGTATTCGAAGTGGTGCTTTCAGGATGCTTAAACACGCGCGGCGCAAAACCCTTTTATTCCAAAAAAGAAAAACAAATTGCGCTTTCAAATATAGAAAAAGTGGGAGGCTCCCATTTAAAGCAAAAGCGTTTTTGTTCCCTTTCCGGCGGCGAGCAGCGCCGCGTACTACTTGCGCGCGCTCTATGCTCATCAAAAAAACTTCTCGTGTTAGACGAACCTGCCGCAGGGCTTGACCCATTGGCGACAAAAGACCTCTATCGCGTGATTTTGGATTTAAAAAACGAAGGGATGACCATCATTATGGTATCGC
The DNA here is from genome assembly GCA_045660945.1 of Congzhengia sp. Lineage (GTDB taxonomy): Bacteria > Bacillota > Clostridia > UBA1381 > UBA9506 > Congzhengia. Next base: position 5,462 of record JAZRET010000270.1, on the reverse strand, counting down.
ACGACACACGCGGTGCACTTTCCATCTGTGACCGTGTTTTGCATCTTGCAAGCAATCATTCCGATTATTTCTTCGGTTCGCCGGAAGACTACAAAGCGAGTCGCTACGCAAGAAACTTTCAGGAGGTGCGTGTTTGATGTCAGAAATTTTTGAAATGCTTTCCTATCCCTTTATGACGCGCGCTATCATCGTTGGAACACTCGTTTCTTTGTGCGCAGCACTTCTCGGTGTGAGCCTTATTCTAAAACGCCATTCTATGATTGGAGACGGACTTTCTCACGTCGGTTTTGGCGCGCTCGCCATTGCGCAAGTGCTTTCGCTTGCTCCTCTTGCCTTTTCAATTCCGCTGGTTGTCATCGCCGCTGTTTTATTACTCCGTTTGAGCGAGGCAGGCAAAATAAAAGGAGACTCCGCAATCGCGGTCATCTCCGTTAGTGCTTTAGCAATCGGTGTGATTGTGATTTCAGTATTTGGCGGTGCCAACACAGATTTAGTAAATTATATGTTCGGAAGCATCCTTTCTATGAGCAAAGCAGATGTTACCATAAGCATCACGCTTTCTGTTTTCGTTTTGATTTTGTTTATTTTCTTTTACAACAAAATCTTCTCCGTGACCTTTGACGAAACCTTTGCCAAAGCCACCGGAACGAAAGCATCTTTATACAACACCGCACTTGCGGTGCTCACTGCCGTGACCATTGTGCTCGGTATGCGTATGATGGGAGCAATGCTTATTTCCGCGCTCGTTATTTTCCCCGGCCTTACCGCAATGCGTGTTTTTTCATCCTTTAAAGGCGTTACCATTTTCGCCGCTATTATCTCTGTGCTATGCGTTTGGTGCGGACTTGCACTTTCTTACTTTTTCGCACTTCCCACTGGAGCAACCATCGTGCTTGTGAACCTCGTTTTATTGCTCATCTGTTCTTTCGTGAGTGGTGCTAAAAGTAAATGCAATCACTAAAGGCAAGACCGAGATAAGTTTCTACCGCTACTTTTAAAGCGGACTCATCAATTTTAAAATCACTACTGTGAAGCGGCATTTCGATGCCGCTTTTTTTGTTCCCCGTTCCGAGATGGAAAAAGACTGACGGCACGTTTTTTGCAAAATATGCAAAATCTTCTCCTGCCATAGATGGCTCTCCGCCACGCAAAACATTTTCTTCTCCCAAAACTTTTTCTGCCGCATCTGCCAAAAAGTTTGCCATTTTCTCATCATTTACAAGCGGCGGGTAGCGGAAGTTATATTGAAAATTGTAGCCTGCTCCTTGCGCTTCGCACGCTTTTTTAATCACATCTTCCATTTTCGCAGGAAGCGCCTTTCTCACGCTTTCATCAAACATACGCGCGGTGCCTTTTAACGCTACCTCATCGGGAATGACATTGTAAGTATTTCCGCCCGAAACTGCGCAGGTGGAAATAACGGTTTCCTCTCCCGAAAGCGCTTTTAAATTTAAAATCACTTCGGATGCAACTGAAATCGGGTCGATACAGTTTTTAGGATACGCCCCGTGACCGCCTTTTCCCTTAATTTCAATATCAAAATCATCGGGGGACGCCATCAGCGCGCCATCTTTCACGCGGATCTTTCCTACCTCCAAATCATTCATTACATGAAGCCCTGCCGCACAGGTGACGGAATATTTTTCTAACATTCCCGTTTCAATCATCGGTAGCGCACCGCCGTCTGTTTCTTCGCCGGGCTGAAATACAAATAATACATTTGCCTTCAGGTGCTTTTTTGCGCGCACCATACACTTCGCAGTGGCAAGTAATCCTGCCATATGTACGTCGTGTCCGCAAGCGTGCATCACGCCGCTATGCGTTGACGAAAATGCGCCTTCCTCTTCTTCAATTGGAAGTGCGTCCATATCTGCACGAAGCAGGAGCGTATTTTTCTTTCCTGCATCTAAAAATGCAACAACACCCGTTCCTGCAACTTCACTTTCGCAGGGAAGCCCTAACTTTTTCAAATATTCTAAAACGAACGTAGCCGTTTTGTATTCACAAAAGGAAAGTTCCGGTATTCTATGAAGCGCACGTCGAAGCGACACCGCTTCTTCAAAGATATCGTTTGCAAGGTTTTTGATCATTTCTTTCAATTCACTTTCCTCCTTAATATTTTCTAAACACGCCGGTTACAACGCCCAAAATCACGGCTTCATTTACGATAATCGGTGTTAGTGCATCGTTTTCAGGCTGCAGGCGAATGTGCCCATTTTCTTTATAAAAGGTTTTCACCGTTGCACTATCGTCAATTAGCGCCACAACCTGCTCTCCGTTTCGCGCCGTCTCGCGCCGCTCACAGATGACAAAATCGCCATCTAAAATGCCGGCATTTATCATACTTTCGCCTTTTACTTTCAGCATAAACAAGTCTTTATTTCCCACAAAACGCATGGGAAACGGAAAGGCGTCCGTGATGTTTTCGGTTGCTAAAATCGGCATACCTGCCGAAACCGTTCCAACCACCGGAACGAACGCTACTTCTTCCTGCGGCTCCTCTCTTTCCGGAAGCCGAATCGCGCGTTTTTTTGCGCCATCTTTTAATATGAGACCTTTGTCTTCTAATTTTTTTAAGTATCCGTGCACCGTAGACGGCGAAGAAAGGTCGACCGCCGCACAAATTTCTCGCACCGACGGGGGATACCCATAAAGCGCAATCTGCGAGCGGATATATTCATAAATTTTTTGTTCTTTATTTTCTTTCGGCACAAAACGCACCTCCTTTTGTTTCGTGGAAATTAACCATTCACGATATTCCCAATTTTTTCAAGTTCTTCGCGAATCTTTATGTTTTGCGGACAGTTTTTCTCACACTTTCCGCACTTAATACATTTTTTTAACGTTTCACTGCATGGCGTGAGCTCTTCTTTCGTCTGCGCGCGTGTGATTTTTGCGCCAAGGAACCCATTATAAATCGAGAAAAGTTTCGATATCGGGATATTTTCAGGGCAAACTTCTGCGCAGTAGTTACACTTTGTGCACGGAATTTGTTTCACGCGTCTTATCACTTCGCGTGTCTTATCAAAGACCTTTTTGTCTTCTGCGCTGATTGGCGTGAAATCTGCAAATGTTTTAATGTTATCTTGCATCATTTCCATATTGCCCATGCCGGAAAGCACCATAAAAACTTCAGGAAAACTCGCGGCATAACGAAGCGCGTAGGAAGCCTCGCTTCCGTCTCCAAGCGTTTTTAAAACCTCTGCCGCCTCTTTGGGAAGATCCGCCAGAGCGCCGCCTTTTACCGGCTCCATAACGATAACCTTTTTCCCGTGTTTTACGGCAACATCATAACAAGCCTTACTCTGCACACCGGGGTCATCATAATCAAGATAATTAATCTGCAGCTGCACCACTTCGATATAAGGGTGCTCGGTTAAAAACTCGTCTAAAAACTCTGCTGTATCGTGAAACGACATACCGATATGTTTGATTTTTCCTTGTTCTTTGAGTTTTTTTACCTGCTCAAATGTTTTGCAGCGTTTATGCTTTGGATATCCCTCACGATTCACACAGTGGAAAAGATAAAAATCAAAATACTCTACGCCGGAAAGCTCAAGTTGCTTTTCAAAAAGCGGAATGATGTCTTCTTCTTTTTCAAAGCACCAATAAGAAAGTTTATTTGCCAAAACAAAATCTTCTCTTTTATATCTTGCCGATAGACACTTACCAACTGCCTTCTGACTTCTTCCTTCAAGATATCCGTGTGCGGTATCAAAATAATTAAAGCCTGCCTCCATAAAGGCATCAATCATACGGCAAAACTCCGCTTCATCCACTTCCTTTTCGATTAAAGGAAGGCGCATACATCCAAAACCAAGATTTCCTTTTATTTTTTCAAACATATCATTTTCCTCTCTCGTGTTTTTTTCGAAAAACACATCTTTTAGGCGCATAATCACGGGAATTAAGATAAGCTGAAGCACAATTCCCGGAAACGCATCGACAAATCCACCGATTAAAAATGCCTCAAGCGTAAACGCTTTTCCTGCCACGCCAAGCAAAATCACTTTGGCAATGCCCCACAAAACGCGCCCTGCAAGCATCGACAAAACAAGTGAGCAATAAATCCAAAAAACTTGTTTTTTATGAAACGAATGATATAAAATTCCAATCGCAAAACCATAAGTCGCAAGTTCTACCGCCATCCAAACCGCATTTGGAAAAGCAGGCGGCATGCCCACTGTAAACGAGCGAAAGAAAGGCAATATTAAGCCGACTGCGAACCCGTATTTTGCGCCGCAGATAAGTCCGCAGAGCATCACCGGGATGTGCATCGGAAGAAGCGTATCCCCGATTTCTTTTAACTGTCCCGTAAAAAATGGAAGCACGAAACCAATCGTTAAAAACATAGCTGAAAGGATTATTTTTTGAATGTTCTTTTTCTTCATTTTCTTATGTTTCCTTTTTTGTCTAAAACTTCATATGTTTTATGATTTCAATTATATCACATCTGCTTTTAAAAATCAAACATTTGTTCTGTTTTGTTTTTGTTTTTGTTTTTGTTTTTCAAGGCATAATTCTGCTAAAAAAACAGAACACTACTGTAAAGAGGTGATTTCGTTTGAAAAATAAAAGACACGGCGCGCAGACCATATTTTTTGATGCGCCGCCGCATATTATGTCTTCTGCCGCAATTGCCGGCACAAAAGAAAAAGACGGGCCATTTGGCGACGCCTTTGATGATACGGTTTCGGATGATTTGTGGGGAACGGATAGTTGGGAAAAAGCGGAAAGCAAATTCATGCAACAAGCCATCTTAACGGCTTTAAAAAAAGAAAATTTAGGTCCGAAAGACATTGATTATATGTTTGCCGGTGACCTTTTAAACCAATGTACCGCAACCAACTACGGCATCCGTGTGTTTGATGTGCCGTTCATTGGGTTATACGGCGCCTGTTCCACCATGGGACTTTCTATGAAAATGGGCGCAATGGCAATCGACGGTGGCTTTGCCGATCGCACAATTTGTGTTACTTCCAGCCATTTTTGTTCCGCCGAGCGCCAATTCCGTTTTCCTTTGGAGTATGGCGGTCAACGTCCGCCGAGCAGTCAATGGACTGTGACGGGTTCTGCTTGCGTTATTTTGGATAAAGAAAAAGGTAATGTAAAGATAGAGTGTGCAACCACAGGCAAAATCGTTGACCGCGGCATCACAGACGCCAACAATATGGGCGCAGCGATGGCACCTGCCGCAATAGACTGTTTAACCGCACACTTTAATGATACAAAAAGAACCCCCAAAGATTACGACGCCATTTTAACCGGCGACCTCGGAAAAATCGGAAAATCCATTGTCATTGACCAGATGGCGGAAAACGGTTTTGACCTTTCCCAAAACTACACCGATTGCGGCGTTTTGATGTATAACTCTACGCAAGACGTGCACGCCGGCGCGAGTGGTTGTGCCTGCTCCGGCCTCATCCTCTGTGCGCACATTTTAAAAAAGATGGAAAAGGGCG
>JAZRET010000269.1:0-2723 GCA_045660945.1 Congzhengia sp. | reverse complement strand
CTCAAAACCGCGGTTTTTCATTTCCGTTTCAAATGCTTTTAAAGTTTCTTCGTCATAGACAACATCAATTTTATTTCCAACCACAATCTGCGGTTTTTTCGCCATTTCAGGGTTGTAAAGGCGCATCTCTTCACAGATGATATCAAAGTCAGAAATAGGGTCTCTGCCCTCGGTTCCCGATACATCTACAATGTGAAGTAAGATTCTTGTGCGCTCAACGTGACGAAGAAAAGCATGTCCCAAGCCGATGCCGGTGTTTGCGCCTTCGATGATTCCGGGGATATCTGCCATAACAAAACTTCCTGCGTCACCTGCAGAAACGACGCCAAGATTTGGCTCGAGTGTTGTAAAGTGGTAATTTGCAATCTTCGGGCGCGCAGAACTTACAGTCGATAAAAGCGTCGATTTACCAACATTCGGAAAGCCCACGAGGCCTACGTCCGCCAAAAGTTTTAATTCTAACGTGAGTTCACGTTCTACCGTCTTTTGTCCCGGCTTTGCAAACTTCGGTACCTGACGGGTAGGTGTTGCAAAATGGGTGTTTCCCCAACCGCCGCGACCACCTTTTGCCGCAATGAAGGTATCGCCTTCTTTTTTTAAGTCCGCGATGATTTTACCGGTTTCGGTGTCTCTTACCAAAGTACCTGCAGGAACGTTTACATAGACGTTTTCGCCGTTTTTACCAAACGATTTTTTTGCTTTTCCGTCTTCCCCGTTGCCTGCTTTATAAATCTTTTTATAGCGGAACTCTGTTAAGGTGGAAAGTTGTGCATCGGCAACGAGGACAACATCGCCGCCGTTTCCGCCGTCACCACCGTCCGGTCCGCCTGCCGCTACATATTTTTCGCGGTGGAATGAAACGAGCCCGTTTCCACCGTTTCCTGCTTTTACTTTAATCTGCGCAATATCTGCAAACATGAGTACCCCTCATTTCTAAATTTCAATACAAATATATTCTATCCTATTATACTTGATTTTTACACATTTGTCAAATGTTGAACGAAAGAAAAAAGGGATTTGCAAAATGCAAACCCCTTGAAATTATTTATTTTTTTATTGGCAACGAAATCTTAACCGTCGTTCCTTCGTGATATACGCTGGAAAGTTCAATTTTTCCGCCGTGTGCATCAATGATACCCTTTGAAATCGCAAGGCCCAGACCCGTTCCGCCGAGTTCACGGCTGCGTGCTTTATCCACGCGGTAGAAACGCTCAAAAATACGGTTTAAATCTTTTTCCGGAATACCGATACCCGTATCTTCCACTTCAATGATAATATCGTTATATTCGCGACTCATACGCACGGTGATTTTACCGCCGTTTGGCGTATACTTAATTGAGTTTGAGATGATGTTATATAGAACCTGCTCTAACTTATCGCGGTCACCGTAGTAAGTCGGGATTTCGGAAAGCTGAACAAATTTTAACCTGTGTCCTTTGTCGCTTGCAACCAGTGACATGGTGCTCACAACTTCATTTGCCATCTTTCTGATAGAAAACATGGATTTATTGAGCGGCGCTTGATTTTCTAAACTCGATAAAACCAAAAGGTCTTTTACTAAGCGCGTCATACGGTCGGTTTCGTTCAAAATCGTGTTTGTAAAGGTTGCCGCCGTTTTATTGTCTTTTACGAAATCAAGCATGGTTTCCGCATAAGATTTTACGGTTGTTAGGGGCGTTCTCAGTTCGTGCGAAACATTTGCCACAAACTCACGGCGCGAATTTTCTAACTTCTGCTGTTTGGTAATATCGTGCAAAACCGCCAAAACACCGCTTGTTTTATTTCTCTCGTCATCAAATACCGCAAAGTTTACTTTAAATGAGGAGTCCCCTTTTGTCGCAATTCGTTCGCAGGAACGGATGTTGTCTAAATATAAAAGGTCACCAATTAAAATATTTGCGCCAAGCATCGAAAAGAGTTTATCAAAACGGTACTTTTCGATGTTTTTGATGCCAAACATTTTCTTTGCAGTAGAGTTGATATGAATGATTTTACCGTCTGTTCCAAACGCTACGACGCCATCTGTCATATTCTGTAAGATTGCTTCAATCTTATTTTTTTCTGTCGAAATATCAGAAAGCGTTCCCTTTAACTTTAAAGACATTTCGTTAAATGCTTCGTGTAACTTCTCCACTTCCGTCGTTCCGTTCGGAATTTCCGTTCTTGTGTCAAACTCACCCTCTGAAATGCGGCGCGCGCGTTTTGTAAGGTTTGAAAGCGGCGTTGTAATCGCACGCGAAAACAAAAGCGCTGCTAAAACCGCTGCAAAAATGCCGATGATTGCAGTCTGGATAAACGCCTCTAAAAAATGCAATAGTACGCTGTTTAACTCATTTTTTGTATCACGTACATAAATAATCTGTCTTCCGAAAGGTGTATCCACCGGAAATGCATAATCCATGTATTTTGCAGAAATGTCACTAAAGTTTCCGACGTTTCCGGAAATTGCCGTAACAAAGTTTTTCGACTCCATAAAAAAGCCACTCGTTGCAAAAGAACTTCCGCCCAAGACGGCGCAGTCATCTGCAGAAACAACGTAATATGACCTTCCTTTTCCCACGCCGATACGTGAGGAAACCGCTCCGGAGAGACTTTCTGCGATATATGTTTTTTTCACTTTTTCCGACTGCTCTAATGTTGCTACAAGTTCTTCATTTAAAACGCCGGACATTTGTTCATAAAAGGAGTCGTGGTAATACTGCGTTGTTCTCAGGCACAAAAAT
>JAZRET010000268.1:0-5399 GCA_045660945.1 Congzhengia sp. | reverse complement strand
GGATTTGAAACGAAAGAAGGCACTTAAATAAAACGGATTGAAATCATTCAATCCGTTTTATGTTATCATTCCATATTTTATTTTAATGCGTGCTAACTTTTCTATCATTGGGTTTGATAAGACCCAAAGGAAAAACACTGTTGCAGCAGCGTGAACCAAGTCAAATGACAGACCACTTAAGTATGCCGTCAGAAACATTGAAAATGTTGGATTTGACTGCGTTTGTAAAACGGCGAGCGGATTCATTATGCCACCATAAATGAAAATTGCTGCAAAACACCCAAACACGCACATTGGCCCCTTTTTCTTCTTTTTATCCCGATAGAAAATAAGACCTGCCAAAAGACCAATGATGCCAAGCGCAAACATCTGCCATGGCGTCCACGGACCTTGACCAAAAAGAAAGTTTGATACAAATGCGGAAATCGCACCCACCAAAAAGCCCGTTTCTCCCCCAAAACAAACACCTGTGATAATCACAATCGCTACCGTCGGCTTAAACTGGGGCAACATAAAAAATGCAGCACGTCCCGCAACGCAGATAGCACAAAGAACGCTCAGGAGCACTACCTCTCTTGCCTTTGGCTTTCTTCTTTCAAAAAGAAACAGAAACGGTATCATTGCCTCTAAAATCACAAGAAGACTTATAAAATAAACCTTTCTGTCTTCTAAAAACTTCATCCCTGATAAAATGGTAATCGGGATGAAAAAGAGAAGAAAAATCAACGATAGAACATCTCGTTTTTCGACTTTCTTTTTTTCTTTTCTTTCAGGCGCCGTTTGTTCTGTTTTTTTGTGTTCTCTTGAAACATTCGGTTCTTTTCTTTTTTTCTTTAGTTTTGGTAGTGTCCCGCCGCACGCAGAAATCACATCTTCTGCAAGTACTGCGTTTTTTAACAAATGTCTTGCCATGCGATTTGCCGAAGTGGTATAAAAACTTTTTCCTGCAAAAAACGCTCGTCTATCATCAATGGATGCAATTGCACCATCAAATAAAAGCGCACACCGGTCGGAAACTTCTGCACAAAATTCAAGGTCATGCGAAACAAGAAGAACTGTTTTCCCCTGATTCTTCAAGTCTTTTAAAATTGTTTTTAGTTCCGTTTTAAATCCGGCGTCCATTCCCTTAGTTGGTTCGTCCAACAAGAGAATTTCGGGCTCTGTCAAAAGGACTTTCGCGAGCCCTAACCGTTCTTGTTCTCCACCGGACAAATCATATGGATGAACATCCAAAAATTTTGCAATTTCAAAACGGTTGGCAATATCTTCAGCGCGCGTTTTCTTTTCATCTTCCGACAGATTTTTTTCTTCCAAAACGGCGAGTAGTTCTGCAAAAACCGTACTCTCTGAAAATAAACTTTTGACATTTTGCGGTAGCATTGAAATCTTTTTATTGCAAATAATCTTCCCACGCCCAACTTTTCGGCAACCCGAAATGATAGATAACAACGTTGATTTTCCTGCACCGTTTCCGCCAAGCAAGGAAAAAATTTCCCCGTTTCCTATCGAAAGCGTTAATCCTTTTAAAATATCTTTTTCTTCTTTTTCATACCGATACCACACGTCTTTTAACGAAAGTGCTTTTTCTTTTGGAACAGAGGGTGCAAAGGATGCGATATTTTCCGGATGTAACGCGTGGGTTTTTTGATATGCATCAAGCCACGCTTTTCCTTCCCGAACCGTCATCGGGCAAGGAAATTCGTTTTCTATACACGCGTGAATTTTCATCGGTGTTGGAAGCGCCGAAAACATTTCGTGGTTTGTTTGCTTTAAAAATGCACCTACTTTTTCGGGGGTATCGTCTAAAACTACTTCGCCTTCATCCATGAAAATCACACGATCCGATATCGGAAATACATCTTCTAACCGATGCTCCGTTAAAATGATCGTTGTGCCAAGTTCTCTATTGATTTTCTCAAGGATTTTCAAAAATTCCTGCGCACTGATTGGGTCGAGTTGCGCTGTAGGTTCGTCCAGAATAAGAACTGTAGGCTGCATCACCATAAGCGATGCAAGATTTAATATTTGCTTTTGTCCGCCGGAAAGCGTGTGCGTTTCTTTATGAAACCATTCTTCCATTCCGAAAAACGATGCAATTTCTGAAACCCTGATTCGCATTTCTGTATTGGAAAGCCCAAGATTTTCAAGCCCAAAAGAAAGTTCGTGCCAAACTTTGTCTGTCACGATCTGCTCTTCTACCGACTGCATCAAAAACCCGATTTGTTCTGCCTCTTCTTTTTGGTCGAGTTCGGAAATGAGCGTTTCAAAAAACAAAATTTTGCCGTCTGAAGTTCCTGTGGGTGCAAGCGTCGGTTTCAACAGGCGAAGAAGCGTCGTCTTACCGCAACCGCAAAGACCACACACGGTTACTATCTCGCCCTGCGCAACAGAAAAGTTCACGTTTTTCAACGCTTGTTCTTCTCTGTTTGGATATTTAAAATTTAAATTTTCGATTGTAAAACAGTTCATTTCCTCACCTCCTTATATTCTAAAATCACAGGCAACAACGAAAGCAGCAAATATGCAAGATAAACCCTAATAGAAAGGATAGAAACATCAAGTTTTTTGAGCATTGGAAAATATAAAAAATCGCTTACTCCCAAAACAGTACCCGAGATGATAAAGGCGCTCAGCACGAAAATGGCAACCAACACACCAGCATCGCGCATCGAAAATCGAAACAAGGTAAAAGATGTGCGTTTGAAACTTCCGTATCCACGCGCCCTCATGCTATCTGATGTATCAATTGCATCTTCTAATGCCCAGGTTGTCGCAGCTGACAAAACACGAAGACCGTATTTTGCGCGGGCGATAACATTTTTTGTTTTTACCGTCTGTCCCAATCCGCGTTTTGCATCGGATACTGTTTTTAATTGCCTTAAAAATCTCGGAACGAAACGCAAGGTCATGGAAAAAACGAGCGCGAGCGTCGGAACTGTTTTGGAAAATAGGTACTGTATTTTATCTTCCGTCATAACGATTTGGAAACACAAAAACCAAAGCATTATGGTAAGAAGCATCGTCGCGGATGCAAATCCATAAAGAAGGGATTCAAGTGTGAGCGCGTTGCCATTTGGGAAATACAAAAGGACCGTTACACCCTGATGGTTAAAAAGAGGGTTTATCAGAGCCATGAAAAAACACATTGGCAACAAAAAAAGGATTGTGCGTGTTTTCTTCCCCTTTCTTTGTGCGAACGTTGAAAGAAGGGCACCAAAAAGCGAAATCATTAAAAAAACCGGATGAAAAAAGATACAAGAAAAAGCAATCATAAACAAAAAATAAATAAAATTCACAATCGGATGATACGATTTTAAACCAAACATAAAGCCCTCCTTTCTTAAAATAAAAACTGCAGCAATTTTCTATTAGAAAAATTGCTGCAGCTGTGTTTTTCTGCAAGCATCACAAATCACCCATTCATTCGGGCAAAAACGGTTTTAAGCGCCAAAGCAGGTCTTGTGACTTACGCCCTATAGACAAACGTCCGCATTTTTATATCCTGCCTTCTCAGTTTCCCAATGACTATCTTTCGATAACGGATACAAAAACATTTGGCGCATACACCGACAGTTATCGCAGGGGATTCACACCCCATTCCCTCTTCATCGATTATGCCTGGCTGTTACACTTTTGCGACATAATCAACACTTTGTGTGAAAGTATTCAGTTTTATAGGATTATTTTATCATATTCAGACAAAAATTTCAATGTTTTTTACTTGAAAACCGAAGTTGAAACGTCTTTTTCGCATATGTTTTCTTTTATCATTCTTAATATTTAATTTCCAGCGGTTTTCGGAGTTTTCTGCAATACTGTGTGCAGAGTTTATCTGTGCATTCAGAGCATCTTAAAGCCGTATTGCTGTTTTCCCAAAAGCGTTCAGGATAAAGTAAAACACAAAGTTCCCAAACGAGAAATACTAAAAGCGAAAAGCCAAAAAGTGTCCACGAATAAAACCCTCGTACCGCCAAAAATGGTGCAAACATCATGAGATGGTCCCAGTTAAAAATGCGGCAAGTCGTACAACATTTATTTCCCATAATGAGCCGGAACGGACACCATATCAAAACACAAATGAGGTCGCATACATAAAAGAACGCAGAAATCAAAAGCACAACCGTCGCATCAATTATGCCGAAAAGATAGAGCGCACATATTACAAGCGTCAGAAAAACCCAGATAATCATGACCTTGTATGCCAACTTTGTGGTGTCAACGATATACTTTTTTAGTTTCTGATAATTCACTTTTTCTTTGATTGGACGAAACAACGATAAAAACTGTTTTTGCGACCCGATAGAGATGTGTGCTTTTATCGGAATCAGTTGAAAAATCATATCAAGCATCCAGATAACCCAAAGAATGTGAAGCACAGAAAAACGTTTGAAAAAGTTTAGTCCCTTTATCACTTCAAATTCTTTGCGCTGAAATAACACCATCAAAAAACACAGCACAAAAACAACGCATCTTCCGATAAGTCTTAAAAAATAGATTTTCCTGGTCTTTGACATATCCGTCCTCCAAAAGTTTACTTGACGCAGTATCTATTTTAGCACCTTTTTTCTCCTTACGCAAGAGAAAATTACAAGTATTCTTCAGTCAATATAAAAACAAGCCCGACCTTTCGGTCGGGCTTCTTTTTATAACTTCATTGCTTTCTTTAAAATTTCAGAAATGGCTTCTGCCATACACATAAAGCCGAGATCGTTTGGGTGTGCACCGTCTGTTGTGCCGTTGTCACCACCGAACATATCAAACACGTGCTGACAGTCTAAATAATATATATTTTCGTCGCCTTTTTCTTTCCAGTAGTGATAGGTTTCTAAAATCACTTTCTTTCTTGCATCGTATTCTTCCTGATCCCATTCAACACGAAGGATGGAAGACATTAAAATAATCGGGATATCCGGATGTTTTTCGCGGATAATTTCAATGAATTTCGGATGTGTTTCTTTTAAATGTTTCGCATTTGGCGCATCCTGGTCATATTCGCAGACAAAAGCAGAAATGTCGAGACTCGCAATATACTCTGCCATTTCTTTTTCGCCTCTTGCGCTACCGGAAAAGCCGAGGTTTACAAAGTCTACATTTAATTTTCTTGAAATCATGCCCATATAACTGTTTCCGGGACGGGAAGCACACGCGCCCTGTGCGATGGATGAGCCGTAGCAAACAATCGGGCTATCGTTTACATACTTTTCGCCGTGGGTTAAAATACTTCCCTCTTCTATACCGATATAGAGTTCTAACACGTCGTTATAAAGCGGGAAATTAATGGTGATATCTTTTAAATCGCGGTTTTTAAAATACTGGATAGATTCATAACCTTCAGGCGCGAGTTCCATCGGCGGAATGAATCTTCTCATAATTGCATATTGGTACTTTCCGTTTTCATA